>CAXTDG010000285.1:0-6423 GCA_964242675.1 uncultured Chitinophagaceae bacterium | reverse complement strand
GTGTACATCGCTTTAAGCAGCAGTGTAGAAGTGAGCAATTTTGTACAGGAGGCAATTTGAAAGCTGGTATGCTCCGTTACTTTATTGTCCCATTCCAGGTTGGCTATGCCGTAAGTAGCTACTTTAATCCGTTTGCCATTTTTAATGACTGCAATTGCCAATCCTGGAATATGTAGCGCCTTCATTCTGGCATTCACAAATGTATCAACGCTATTATTGGCGATACTTTCGATGGTTTGTGCTAGTCCTTTATTGCCTATAAAGCACACTAACAGTAGCCCTGTAAGCCATTTCATTTTTACGAGTAATTTTTTGACGAAAAATTTTCCTGCCCTCTGCCCCTCCTTCGCTAAAGCTGTGGAGGGTAAAACTGATTTCTGTCCTCTTCCTTCTACATCCTCTTATTTGGATTGATATTGTTGGTTACATGACTGCGTTTCTTCAGGCGCTGGTAGTCGAGAAAGTAAAGGATACGGAAAGACAGGTTGTTGTTTTGATTAGCAGCTAGTGTATGACTTAGATTTTTGAAATAGCGGTTTTGTACATCGCCGTCAAAATCATTCACGGCGTTCTTCCATACAACATTGATAAAGCTGCCTGGGCCAAACTGCCAGGTGAACACCGCATCGATGTTGAAGAAATTATAGTTCTGGTTTACGTTGCCAGTGAAATCATTTTTGTCTTTCAGCGTACCATCCGGTTGCAGGGTAAAGAAGCGGGTGTAATCAGCCCTACTCCAATAGTGGCGAATACGGGTAGTAAACCACACTTTTTGGCTGAAATTGTATTTTAAGTTCAGGATGTTTTCGATGGTTTGCCGATTACGAGTACCAAAGTAAATGTTGGCGCTATCTTTATCTGCAAAGCCTACATTCCTTGCTTCGGGGCTTAGCGATAAAGAGTGACTCGCTGTAAAATTGTTGTTGAAACGATATTGATGCTGTAAGGTGATATTGTATTTTTTGCTGGTAAACATGCTTCTATCTATATACAAAATTTCTGCATAGCCACTGTACTTTTTGGCATCGTTGGTTTGCACCCAGGCATCTACAAAGTAGTCGCTCCAGCCTTTAAACACCCGTCCTGCTACCCGTGGCTCATAAAAGTTTTGCGTTTTAGGTTCGTACCCAACGGTAAAGCCGGTATACCACAGGTTTTTCAATTGCCCATTGGCATTAATATTCACACTGGCGTTTTGATAAGCGGAAGCTTCAAAACGCCGGGAATAATAGGCATTGAAATTCAGGTTGATACGGTTGTACCATGTGCCGGGTTTTATCCAGTTGTAGCCCATCCACAGGCTGTGGTCCAGAAAGTTGTTGTTGGTAAAATAGCCCAGATCACTAATGTCGTACTTGGCATCCATCAGTTCCTGCGATAGATTGAAGTTGAAGCGGCCGCTCACTTTACCAAAATAAACTTTATGATTATAGCCGGTTGCCGTTTTACCGCCGGGCAGGTAGTTCATCAGGTTGCTGGTACTTACTTTGCCACCTACATTCCAGGTATTCTTCTTATCGTATAGGTCAAACAGGGCTGCCGTTACGTTGGCATCATAATCAGTGCCTTTGCGGGTCACGTTTGTGTTTACCAGGCTTACGCTGCTGTTGTGTTTCAGCGTTTGGTCCAGCACTATAATGTTGTAATTGGTAAGCGGGCTGGTTTGCGTCCGGCCTTCTTTTCCGGTAGCGTCTTCGTACGTAGCGTATTGCGGTGCTTCAATGGCATTTAAAACTCCAATACCCAGGCCGCCCTGTAGCCGACCCGAAATTTTGGTAGCATTAATCAACCGGGCCGCCACTGGATTCTTTAGCACCTTTCCATTGGTGCCTGCCTTGCCTTTTACGTCGTCGTAGTGCAGTGGGGTACCACCAATACGGCGGCTGTAAAACAGATTTCCTTTATTAAACAACTCCGTGCCTTCGGTAAAAAACGACCGGTTCTCGTTGTACTTCACTTCAAACGGGGTTAGGTTCAGCACCTGGTTATCGCTTTGTACCTGGCCAAAATCGGGCACCAAGGTCATATCCAGCGTAAGGGCTGGGGTAAGGCCGTATTTCACATCCATACCGCCATTTACCGAGTTGGTAAAGTTGCTTTGGCCGGGTTTATTATTAGGGTAATGATTGACGTAAGTAGAAAAATAAGGCGAAAATTGTAGCCGTAGCGGTGGCTTGATGTTTTCCAGCCCGGTCCAGAAACCTTCCTGTGGCAGAAAGCCGTTTATATTTGGATTGATAGGATTCCAGGTAACCTGCTGGCCGGTTTTCTGGCGTTTGCGGGTAATGTTGAAGCCCCAGTCCTGCACCTCTTTTTTGCTGAAACGGATAGCTGAAAACGGCAGGAACATTTCGAACGACCAGCCATCGGGCTGTATTTGAGCAGCGCTGTACCACACGGCATTCCAGGTAAAATCTTCGCTGTTGCCATTAGGGTTTGGGGCCATTTTAGCATCCCATTGTTCACCCAGTGGCGTTACAAAATATTCGAAGCCGTTGATTTTATCCTTGTACGTATCGAAAATGAAACCTACATAATCGTTGTTGCCAAAACCATCCCGACCGGTGAGTTCGGTGCTGATGCTGTCCTTGGTACGTTCGTGGCAGTAGCCGCCTATGTAAATGCCTTCATCATTGTAAATAATATAGCTTTCGGTACGGTTGGCATCCGCTTCAGCCTTAAACGGCGTTGGCTGAAATTCGGTATAGCCCAAAGCTGTTGTAGCGTTTTTCCAGGCAGTATCGTTCAGGTTACCATCAATTTTGATAACGCCGGTAAAGCGTTTGGCCCCCAACTGGCGGGGTGGGGCTGGGTCAGCAGTTTGTGCTTTTGTTCCATAAAAAGCACCGGCAAAAAGAAACAGACAGAAAATTTTAACGGCAGACATCAGGTGGTTCAATTGTAGTACGAAGCTATACGTAGAACATCCTTCAATAGTTACCGCTCATCAAATATTTTTTGAAATAATTTTTTACGGCCTATAAAAGATTGAAAAAAACTGGCCTTAAGGCAATTTAAAAAGCAACACCAGTATTCGGGGAATAGTATTATCAGCGTCGAAAAATTCCTGCAGATCTGCTACTCCTAAACCTTGCTTTTTTGCCGCTTGCACAAAATCGGAAATATTGTGGGTGTAGCATTCCACTTCGGTACGGCCAGCCTCCGTATCGAACCGGGCCTTCGTACCAGCATATTGCTTGAATGGATGTAACTCACCTATATAGATGTATCCGTTGGGCTGTAATTTTTGAACGGCCTGCTCAAAAATGAAATCCAGGTTTTCGATATGCTCCAGCACCAGGCTGAAAGTGATAAGGCTAAATTTTCCAGTAGTGAAATGCCAGGGTTGATTTATATCGGCTTGTAAAAAGCTGACTTTTGAATCTGCTATTTTCTCCTGAGCTTTTGCCAGCATCGCTTCCGATATATCAACAGCTAATAGAAAACTGGCTTTGGTGAGTAGAAAAGAAGTGTTCTTGCCAGTACCGCAGCCTACTTCTAAAATGTTTTCGGCAGCTACGTTTTGCAGGGCTGTTTGCAAAGCAATAGCTTCTACATCTCTGGTAAGGTTGGCATTGGTATCGTACTGCCCCGACCATTGGTTGTAGGCTTCCTGAACGTTCATTTGCTACGGTTTAGGGTTGCAAGCTAGGAGGATAATTGTGTTATTCTTCGCATCAGTAAAGCCTAATGGATAGATAACAGTTGAACGGTGCCATCGCCGCAAATGATCAACCGGAGTTATTAAAGCCTGGCCCAAAAAGAAAATAGTTGAACCAGGCCACCAGTGATGGGAAAGCCGGCATTGCTGCAAGAGCAGAACTTTAAACTTTAGACCTTAAACTTTAAACGGCTGCTACTTCCGGTTGCTCCAGGCCCATAAAATAAGTAGCGGCTGGCCTACTACCAGGCGTACCCATAGTGCCCAATCGGGCAGATGGAAATAGGTACCACCTTTCTGAATCATCCAGATATGAACGGTTAAGAAAGCAATGAGCATGGCAATAATGCCGAGGGCAGCAAAGCGCCGGGTGGCTTGAGGAAATAACAAAATACCCAATCCTATTTCAGCAATACCCGCTAAGATGTTGAGCCCCGATTTTGTCGGAAAATAATCGGGCATGATGTGGATGTAAGTAGCCGGGTGCCAGAAATGATTGATACCAGCCACTATATACAGCATGGCCATGGCAATGAGGCTAAGAGAACTAGACATAAGAAATCGTTGATAGAAATCAGTGATTAGAGGATAGGAATACAATTTAGAGAAGACAGAGGGCAGAAATCAGTTGTCAGGGAATACAAGTTAGAGTGCAGTTGATAGGAAACACAGATCAGGAGGATAAATGCTATACGGAGTTGCAGAGCGGGAAACAGGGTAGGCATAGAGAACCTTAAACCTTAAACTTTTATGCAAGAAAAAAGCGGCGCTGCCTTACGCAGCTACCGCTTTTATTGATCGCTTTCGGCAGGTTGTTTTGCTTCGGCGGCTTTTTTAACAGGAGGGGCCTGTTTGGCTGGTCTTACTTTTCCAAAAGAGCCTTTAAAAATCTTGCCCTTCCTGGTTTTTACATCACCTCGTCCCATAGTGGTACATTTTTATTTAGAATGAATAATACACAAAATAAAACAAGCAAGCTGTGCGAAAGCAGCTTGCCTGCAACAAATATTTTTTCGGCTGAGCCAATCGGGGCCTGCATTCGTTTAGATGCGGCCTGCCAGTTCTTTACCAGCTTTAAACTTTGCTACTTTCTTTGCCTTGATCTTGATGGTAGCGCCGGTTTGTGGGTTGCGTCCGTTGCGGGCTGCCCGTTTGGTAACGGAAAAAGTACCAAAGCCTACAAGCGTTACTTTGTCGCCTTTCTTCAATGTTTTGGTTACAGCTTCTACAAAAGAATCGAGAGCGCTGTTGGCCTGGCCTTTTGTGATGCCGGCATCTTCGGAAATTTTACCGATGAGGTCTGCTTTGTTCATGGTTTTACATTTTAGGTGAGGGCAAATATAGAGTCGTTTATCAGCCAGCAAATAAATTTTAGCAAAATTTACAAAAATGCTAATCTGACAAAACCTATATGTGCCGTGGCTTTGGCCCAATGTTCAAACGATATCCGGGCAAAGCCACCGCTTTTTAGCCATCGATTATCTGCATCAGCGTATGAAACGAGGCGATGCGATTGCCCCAGCGATCCAGTACTTTTTTGCGAAGAGCGGTGCTGTATAATTCCTGGTACTGATTGTACCTGGCCCTTGATGCGGCGTAGTACTGCACGGCATACGTAACGCCTTCACTTTCATCTAAGTCCAGCAGGCGTACCAAGATGTGTTTTTCAAAGCAGCCGGTGCCCAGCACTTCGGGTAGGTGTTCGTCTTGCATCCACTGTAGCCAGCTATCGTGGATGCTGGTGTCTACGCTGTTGGTTAAATTGTAAATAAGCCTGGCCGGGAAGTTGCAAAGATCAGACCGGAAGCCAGAAAACCGTAAGTTCGCAAGATGAAAAAGCCGTTTTAACCAAGGGGAATCGTCATTGAGCATTCTTCCGCATTTCTGTTGTTAGCCGCCAGGTAAGGAAGCTCAGCAGCGCCACTACACCAATCATAATAAACCAGATGTATTTGCGGGGGAAGGGGGAGTTTTCAGTTGCAATACTTGTATTGGCAATGGTTGTTACTTGTCCAATCTTCAGCGGTGCAACCGTAGCTGGAATACTATCAGCAAATTGCTGCAAATCGTAATGTGGAGCGGTTGCATCTTCTGCATCCAGCAGTAGTTTGTATTGATTGCCTTCCTTCAACCAAGTCACCAACTCATGGTATTCCTGTGCGGTTTCAACAACTTCAATTTGCAGCGGCGGGTTGTCGCCATTGTCAATAGTGATGTAAAAATTTTTTGCTTTAAAAAGTGGAATACTTGTTTGAAGATTAGTAGTGGAAGAAAGCTGGAAGGAAGTGATCTCTTGTAAAAAATTCTGTCTGCGATTGCTTTGCGGTACTGCTACCCTTACCTGCCGGGCGTAATATTGGGGACCACTTATTTTGAGTTGCAGCCAGCTTACCGGGTAGTTGTCGGGCTGAATGACTTTGATGTAAGAAACGCCATCACTGCTATCAGTTTGGCTGATCTGCGGGGCTTTATTCTGCACATAAGGATCTGCGCTTTTGTACTCTACCGGCGGGTAATACCCAATGCTTACAATGTTCAGCGGATCGCTTTTTTCATTGTTAATAACCAGCCGGTAATATGGATAAGCAGATGGCGGAAAAGCAATAGACTGAATGCTGCTATCTGCCAGCGTTTCATAAGTATCATTTATCAAAAGCTGTTCGCTGATGATAAACCATTTTTTTCCATCATTACTACCGCTCAGTGCAGCATACCGGCTCACCGCCGCATTCCTTATGATGAGTGAAAGACCACTAATAGCA
>CAXTDG010000284.1:0-6430 GCA_964242675.1 uncultured Chitinophagaceae bacterium | reverse complement strand
GGTAAAAGTACGAAAGACCGAAAGTTTGAAAGCCGGAAGTTCAAAAGAGGATTACTAACAACGGACGACAGACCACAGAATGTTGTTATTGCATTGTCATTTTCAGATCAATGTAATTTCGGAAATGGAAAATAACCTTGAACTTTAAACTTCTAAACCGCATGTATGGAAAACAACTTCCTCAGCAGCGCCATTAAGCAATTTGAATATTATAAAATGCTGGGCGATAAAACGCTGGCCCAGGTGCCTGACGATAAACTAACCTGGCAATACAATGAAGCTAGCAACAGCCTCGCTCAAATTGTAAAGCACCTTTGGGGCAACATGCTAAGCCGCTGGACTGATTTTTTAAACAGCGATGGAGAAAAAGAATGGCGCAACCGGGAAGCAGAGTTTGATAATGATCTGGGTGGCAGATCAGCAATTGAGGCCTGCTGGAACGAGGGCTGGAATTGCCTCTTTGCAGCATTGCGACCACTTACTGAAGCCGATCTGGGAACGGTTATTTACATCCGCAATCAAGGGCACACTGTAATGGAAGCCATCAATCGGCAGTTAGCACATTACCCCTATCATGTGGGGCAAATGGTTTTTCTGGGTAAAATGATTTGCGGCCATAACTGGCAATCGCTGTCTATCCCCAAAGGCGCTTCTCAACAGTTTAATGCAGAGAAATTTAGCCAGAAAAAACACCAGCAACACTTTACCGATGAGTTTATAAAGAAAAGTTAACCGTTTCTACAAAGCGCCATGGGCCGTTTAGGTATTCCCACAACGATAGACCAGTTGCTTCAAAAGAAAATGGCTGGAATGAGGGCTTTAATTCCTGTAGCAAATCTTTTGCTTGCTGTGGTGTCACTTTGTTTTGAATAGTGATGTGCGGCCACAGCTTTTGCAGATCCTGCGGCTTTAGCAAAGGCTTCCAAAGCTGTTGCAGGTTTTTATGAAGCAATTGTAATTCTTTTGACTCCAGCTTATAAGCTGTGCCCTTCCCCAGGCTCACCACATCTGTAATCTGAATAGTAAACGGTGCTTGTTTGGTTGAAACACTTCCCAATTGTTCTACCAGTTCCGTTGCGGTAAAAGGCAGGTAATGAAACAAGGTAAGATGCGCCTGCAAAAGATTCCTGTCCGGTGGAAAATATTGCTGCCGCTGTTGGTTAAAAAACTGCGATGCAGCATCATCAATGGCTAATGTGAGGATGAAAGGATTTGGGGAGGTTTGTTGCTCAGGCTGCATTAGATGTCTTCATTTTAAAATGGTATACCAAACTTCTCACCTAATTGTTGCAGTTCTTTTACTACTGATGCTACTACTGGTATACCATTCTGCATTCGTTCTGCTTCAAATTCTCGTTCAGGGTCACCGGGTATCAGCACTTTTTCCTGCCCGGCAACCGGTGTAGCTGCCCGAAACCGCCGAATCCAATTATCCATGTGTTCTTTAAATTCTGTTGCTGTTCTAAATGCATCAATCCGCATTGCTCCAAAGAAATGACCTAACCCTCTACCAGGCTGGTTTTCGGGCATAGGCACATACGCAGGAAAAGGGGGTGCCCAAGGGCCATAGCTGGCACCACTAAGCACTGCCGAAAAAATATCTACAATACTGCCTAGTGCATATCCTTTGTGGCTGCTGTGTTCCCGGTCACTACCTAAGGGTAACAAAGCCCCGCCGCTCTTTAAAATATTGGCGTCGGTGCTGGTTTCGCCTTCAGCCGTTTGTACCCATCCGGTTGGCGTATCCGCTTCTTTGCGTTGTAATATTTCAAGCTTACCGTTGGCAGCAGTGGTAGTAGCAAAATCCGCTACAAATGGCGGTTCCTCTCCCGCCGGTATAGCTACGCAAATAGGATTAGTACCCAACATTCTTTCTATAGAAAAAGTAGGTGCAACCAAGGCACTGGCGTTGGTCATGCTAATACCAATCATATCATATTCCAGGGCTAACATAGCATGAGCAGCCGCTATACCAAAATGATTACTGTTGCGAACGGATACCCAGCCAGTTCCGCACTGTTTTGCCTTTTCAATAGCTACTTTCATAGCAAAAGGTGCTACTACCAAACCCAACCCGGCATCTCCATCCACTACAGCAGTGGAGGGCGTTTCATGCACAATTTTTATTTGTGGCGCTGCATTTATACGACTGGCTTCCCACAGTCGTACATAACCAATTAGCCGGGCAATGCCATGACTGTCTATACCCCTTAAGTCGGCGCTCAGCAATACAGTTGTTGCTTCCTGAGCGTCTGCCTCTGCACATCCTATTGCCTGAAAAATTGTACATGTAAACCGATACAGCTGTCGGTAGGAAAAAATTTGATCAGACATAAAAAACTTGTTTACAAAAAATGACCTTTTGCATTTCCTGGCAATAGTAATTCTGTATTGCAAAAGGCTGTATTTAATTTACGGAAATTGACAAACTACCTGCTACGGGTAGCAGGCCAAACCCAAAACAACTGCAATGCAAAAAGGCCACTTTACAGTGGCCTTTTACTTTCGAGAAACAAGGGTTTATTAGGCGGAACTTCTTCACCAATCCCTCAATTATTAATTTTACCAAAGCCAGTTTTCAATTAAAAATTGAAACTTTTAAAGGCTCTTATCGCATAGTGTCTCTTTTCATTGTATCACCCTGCATAGTAGTATCATTACGCATTGCTGATCCACTATCTATTGGAGTTGTTCTCATGTTACCAGTGCTATCGCTGGTACTTATTTCCTGTGGAGAATTACAGGCAGCGATACCTGCTATTACTATTACTGCTAAAAGAAACTTTTTCATGGTCAGATACTTTTGTTATGAATGATGGTTATACATGCATTTTGAACAATTACGGTGCCATAAAAATTTATATATGATCGTTAAATGCTCATTATCAATATACTCACACCCATTGCCAGCCTGCATTATTTACAAAAAATGCTAATCAAAACCTAAAGCTTTTTTATTGAAGGTCAAAATTTTTACTGAAAATCAATGCTTTACAATGCCTGCTAAAATTTTCTTTTCAAAATATTTGGAAAAGAAAGTATACAGCATCACCTTTGCGCCCCGTTTGATTCGTTAAAAAATCAAACACTTTGTAAATCGAAGCTTTTTCGGGATGGCGAAGAGGCGATAAATTAAAAGAACATGAGTAAACTACATTTCACCACAAAACATGCGAACGAGGCTACCGTACAGCATAATTGGTATGTTGTCGATGGTACCAATCAAACCGTTGGTCGTATGTGTGCAAAAATTGCTGCCGTGCTGCGGGGCAAAAACAAAACTTACTATACTCCCCACGTTGACTGTGGCGACAACGTGATTATAGTAAACGCTGATAAAGTTGTTTTCACCGGTAACAAACTGGATGACAAAATCTATATCAACTTTAGTGGCTACCCTGGTGGTAAAAAAGAAGAAACGGCTGCTAACCTGTTGCGCCGTCGTCCGGATGCTGTTTTGGAAAGAGCTATAAAAGGCATGCTTCCTAAAAACCGTCTGGGTCGTAAAATGTATAAGAAGCTGTATGTATATGCTGGCGCTGCCCACCCACATACTGCTCAACAACCAAAAGAATTAAAATTCTAAAAGCCCCCTAAATCCCCCAACAGGGGACTTTAAAAGAGTAAAAATGGAAAAACAACAAAAAGCTGTTGGCCGTCGTAAAGAAGCTATCACCCGTGTGTTTCTAAGCCGGGGAAGTGGTGTTATCACGATCAACGATAAAGATTATAAGAATTATTTTCCGCTGGTTTACCTGCAAAATCAGGTAGAAGTAGCGTTTAAAACGATTGATGGTGCTGATAAGTATGATGTAATTGTTAATGCATCAGGCGGTGGTATAAAAGGCCAGGCTGAAGCGATAAAGCTGGGTATTGCCCGTGCACTCATTGCAGTGAACCCTGAGTATCGCCCTGCTCTGAAAGCTGCAGGATTATTGACACGTGACAGCCGTATGGTTGAGCGTAAAAAACCAGGTAAGAAGAAAGCCCGTCGTAGCTTCCAGTTCAGCAAGCGTTAATCTGGCAACCAGATATTTTCTATACAATTAAAAATTCTCCAACTAAATGGAACCAAATACTTCACTTCAACAGCAGCTTCTGGATGCCGGCGTACACTTCGGTCACCTGAAGAAAAAGTGGAACCCAAAGATGTTACCTTACATTTTCGCTGAAAAGAAAGGTATACACATCATTGATCTGAATAAAACTACCGAATGCCTGCAGGAAACTGCTGCTGCCCTTAAGCAGATTGCAAAAAGTGGTAAAAAAATAATGTTTGTTGCTACTAAAAAACAAGCAAAAGAAATAGTAAGCGAGTGCGCTAAAAAAGTGAACATGCCTTACGCTACTGAACGCTGGTTAGGTGGTATGCTTACCAACTTCAACACGGTTCGTAAGAGCGTGAAGAAGATGCAAAGCATTGAAAAATTGCTAAACGATAGCAACATCGATAGCCTTACCAAAAAAGAGCGTTTGACTCTGAGCCGTGACCGTGATAAACTGGAAAAAGTACTAGGTGGTATAGCTCAAATGGGCCGTGTACCTGCCGCTTTATTCCTGGTTGATATTGGCCATGAGCACATTGCTTTGGCAGAAGCCAAAAAGCTGAACATCACTACGTTTGGTATGGTTGATACCAACTGTGACCCTAATAAAGTAGACTACGCTGTGCCATCTAATGATGACGCAACCAAGTCAATTGCTATCGTTACCAACTATGTAACGGCTGCTATTGCTGAAGGCTTAGCAGAACGCCAAGCTGCAAAAGACGATGACGTAGTTGAAGAAGATATAGATGACCGTCCACGTTTTGATGCGGACAACGAAGAAGGTGGCCGTGGTGGTGATAGAAACCGTGGTGGTGTCGGACGTGGTCCTGGTGGACCAGGCGGTCCTGGTCGTGGCCCTGGTGGCGGACGTGGCCCCGGTGGACCAGGTGGTGCTCCTAAACGCCGTGTGCCAAATGCAGGCGGTGGCGGACGTCGCCCAGGTGGCCCTGGCGGCGGACCTCGCTAATTGATGATAGCATAGCGTAACGTTTACCAATAAACATAATAAAGACCAATGCTGTTATAGCTTGGTCTTTTCCCATTAACATATCAACTGATAAAACGAAATAATATGAGTACAACTGCTGCCCCAATTACAGCCGCTGATATTAATAAACTGCGCCAGGCAACCGGCGCTGGTATGATGGATTGCCGTAAGGCCCTTACTGAAACAGGTGGTGATTTTGAAGCCGCTATTGATTGGTTGCGTAAAAAAGGCCAGAAAGTAGCCGCTCTGCGTAGTGATCGTGAAGCAAAAGAAGGTGTTGTTTTGGCTAAAACAACTGCTGATAATAAAACCGGTATTGCACTTTGCCTGAGCTGCGAAACTGACTTTGTAAGTAAAAATGCTGACTTCGTTGCTTTTGCCCAAAGCATTATGGATGCTGCTATTGCAGCCGACGTAAAAAGCGTTGATGAACTGAACACACAAGAAATCGGTGGCGCTAAAATCGCTGACCTGATCAATGATAAGCTGGCTTCTATCGGTGAAAAAATCGGTGTTAGCAAATTTGAGAGAGTAGAAGCTCCTTATGTAGCATCTTACATCCACGGTGCTAACCGCATGGGCGTATTGGTAGGCCTTTCTACCGAAAACCCTGAAGTTGGTAAAGACATTGCTATGCAGATTGCTGCTATGAACCCCGTAGCGGTTGATCCTGATAGCGTACCTGCCACTGTAGTAGAAAGAGAAAGAGCTATTGTAACAGACGTGATTCAAAACGACCCTAAAATGGTTGGCAAACCGGCTGAAATGATTGCAAAGATTGCTGAAGGCAAGCTGAATTCCTTCTTTAAAGAGCAAACATTGCTGGCTCAACCATTTGTAAAAGACAATGGCACTTCAGTAGCTGACTACCTGAAAAAAGCGGGTAGTGATTTGAAAGTGACTGAATTTAAAAGAGTAGCACTGGGTTAATACCTTTTGGAGATTATAATTAAAAAGGCCGCTTCAAATGAAGCGGCCTTTTTTTGTGCGTTTCTAAAATGAATTATTGCAGTGTGGTTTTGGTCTGTTATTCAAAGGGATTAAATTTGAAATGAACGACTCATCGAGTGACGATCAGCAAAGCTTATACTAAGTTGGTAAAACAGCGATGCTCAATTTGTAGTACATAATTCTACTGTATTAGCCAGATGAAATTAATTGCTTCACAAAATTTAAACAAGCATAAGATTACTCTAAACCTTTTTTAAACTGGTATAGAGCAAGCTGTAAGGCAATTTTTGCAAGCCAGTGCAGGCTTGAACAAAGAGTTTTATAATAAACCACTTGCGAAAGCAGAATTTGTTAGCACTCTAAAAGTTGTGAACCAGGGTTTTAAAATGGCATCTTCCCCTGTTGCCGCATATTGAATCCCCTATCTTCGCCACCATAGTTC
>CAXTDG010000283.1:3357-6432 GCA_964242675.1 uncultured Chitinophagaceae bacterium | reverse complement strand
GCTTCATGCTCTGGAGTTTCTGGCATTGTGTGCTCGGCTGGATTCTTATAGCCCGTGGCCGTAAGTGGGAAGCACCAGTAATGACGGTAGTGAGTTTTGCCCAGTTTTGCCTGGCCACTATGCTACTGGGTATTTATTTCTGGGGCGTAAAAGTAGGTAGCAGCCCGTTTGTGCTGTTGCGGAATGAAGGCATCTTAGATAATGCTCCGGCATTTCAGGATGCAGCAAACGGTGGCATCCGGCCCGACTATCTTAAATTTATAAAAGACGGTCAGGGGCTGAATGCACTATTGCAGAACTACTGGATGGTCATTCATCCGCCGATTTTGTTTTTAGGTTTTGCATCCACACTTATTCCGTTCGCTTTTGCCATGGCGAGTTTGATTGGTCCAAAGGTTCGGAAGTTGGAACGTCGGGAAGAAAAAGTAGAAATAGAAGAGGATGCAGTTCCGGAAAGAGAAAGGGTAACAGCGGTAGGGTTATATAAAAAAAATAAGGCTTTAAAATTGGCCCAAGAGGAGGCTGCCGCTGGCAAAAGTCAAAGTGTTATTACTAATTATACCTCCTGGACGAAACCCGCATTACCATGGTCGCTTTTTAGCGCTGGTATTTTAGGCTTAGGTATAATGATGGGTGCTAAATGGGCTTACGAAAGTCTTACGTTTGGTGGCTACTGGGCCTGGGATCCGGTGGAAAATGCTTCGCTGGTGCCATGGCTTATTATGGTGAGCGGCATACATACCAATCTTATATTCAGGCACAGTGGTTACTCATTGCGTAGCACTTACGTGTTCTATATTTTGTCGTTTATCATGGTGCTGTATTCTACCTTCCTTACCCGTAGCGGTGTGTTGGGCGATACCAGCGTACACGCCTTTACCGACCTGGGGATGAACTGGCAATTGCTACTTTTCATCTTCGTGTTCCTCATTCCTGCATTTGGGTTGTATTTCGCCAACCGTAGCCAAATACCAGCCATCCGAAAGGAAGAAGCTACTTATAGCCGGGAATTCTGGATGTTCATTGCATCACTAATTTTCTTTCTGGCAGCGCTGGTTATCATTATTAAAACATCACTTCCGGTTTACAATAAGGTAATGTTTGACGCTTTACATATTGATAAACTCTTTTCAAAAGCCCATAAAATAGCCCCACCAGAAGATGCCGAGTTTTCGCACAACCAGATACAGATTTTCGTAGCTATATTAATAGGTACGCTTACAGCAGCTACGCAGTATCTGAAATACAAAAACACTTCTTCTAAAGTATTTCTACGGTCGTTGGTGGTACCTGTAATCATTACCGTTGTGTTGGGGTTACTGATCACTTTTTTAGGTGGCATTCAGTACGATAAAAAAGGCCCTGTGTTTCGCTTTGCTTTGTATACCGGTGTATATGCGGCCCTGTTTGCCATCGTGGCAAATGTCGGCTATATCTGGACGGGTATTAAGGGAAAGCTACGACTGGCAGGTGCTTCGGTAGCACACATAGGTTTTGGACTGGTGCTGTTGGGCATTTTAATATCAGCTTCCAACCGCAAAACCCTAAGTAATAACCTGACAGGAATTTCACCCCTAAAAGCGGATGATAAGGAAAATTCCTTTGAAAACACGACGCTTATAAAAGGGCTTGAAACGGACATGGGCCAGTACAACGTGACCTATGTAAAAGATACGTTTAACCCATCGCAGGGCAAAACCTTTTTTGAAATTGCTTTCAAAGGAAAAACGAACGGCCAGCATTTTAGCTTGTACCCGGATATAATTGCCAACAATAAAGGTCAGGAGGGTATGAGTGCTAATCCAGATGCCCGGCATTATGCCAACCGAGATGTATTTGCCTATGTAACTTACTTGGGTACGCCAGAAGCAAAGGCAAAAGACACCGCTCAGTATTACCCAAAAACAACAGCTCCTGGCGATACCGTTTTTTATGGCAATGGCTTTTGGGTAATGAATGGTTTGCAACTAAATCCGAACGACGAACGCTATCATTTTGCAAAGACAGATACTGCTTTTGCTGCTGAAATTACCGTAACCTCCAAAAACGGTAACCGCTATAAAGCCAGACCAGCTTTTGTGTTGCGCAACAGCCAGGTAGAACTGATACCTGATACAGTGATGAGTCAGGGATTAATTTTTCGATTAAATAAATTGGTGGATGGCAGCAAACGACAAGTAGAACTGAACGTAAAAGAGTCGGGTGCTATCCTTGATTTTATAACGCTAAAAGTGTATGAGTTTCCGCAGATCAACCTGCTATGGATTGGTGTAGTGATTACTGTTATTGGTTTTGGAATGAGTATGGTGCAGCGGATAAAGCAATTGAAGAGAAGACCTGAAGCCTGATAAAATTGTATAGTTATAAAAAGGCCCGGTTAGTATGTTACTAACTGGGCCTTTTGCAATTGAGTGCTTTAAGCAAGAATTTTATCAATCACTTTTTCCAATGCTTTATTAAACGCTCCGCCGTTTTCAATCATAGGAAAATGAGATGTTCCTTTGAGGTGCACTATTTCGTAACCATGTTTTAGGTATTGCTTTAGTGGTTCCTCATTGGTAGGTATATAATTTACGTTTATCAGGTACATTTTAAATGGAAGCTGCGGCAAAAATTCCTGTTCTTTCAGATAAATAGAATTGAATACCTGCTCTAAAATCTGAAGCGACATTTCTGCACCTGTGTCTCTGTAATCAGCAACAACTCTATCTATAACTGAAGCAGGTGTTTTATCTGTCAGGAGTACCATTCGGGCATACCCTTCATTCGTTTTCGCAGCATCCTTCTTCATATTGTCAATAATTTCCGCAGCCTTCTGCTGAAACTCATCTGCCAGCGGCAATCCGGCATTTTTAAAATTATCAACCCCAACAAATCCAATAATGTATTCGGAGAATTTGGTAGCTGCCAACAGGTTAACATCTCCACCTAAAGAGTGCCCAATCAGGATAACATTGGTAAGCTTCAACTCAATAATTACTGTAATCACATCATCTGCAAAGTCTTCGATACTCCAGCTTTTACGTTCTTTGCCAGATTCACCATGGCCAGGTAAATCAATCGTAACTACTTTAT
>CAXTDG010000283.1:932-3347 GCA_964242675.1 uncultured Chitinophagaceae bacterium | reverse complement strand
CTACTTTATATTTTGAATTGAAATAGGCTACCTGCTCTTGCCAATAAGTATGGTTGATATTGGAGCCATGTACAAATAGCAGCGTTATATTGCCGTTGCCGTTTAGCGTATAAAAAATTTCGGCTCCTTCTCTAATGATTGGTGTTATGGGGTACATAAAAATTGTTTTCTTTCAACTTACATGGCATACGTAACGCCTTCCACTGAGGCATCTGTATTAAGAAAAACAGCCCTTGCTTCTTCCAGTAAACCGTCTGTGTTTTCGTATTGACTGCTGTAATGACCCAGCAACAGTTTTTTTATATTGGCCTGCGTTGCAATCATAGCTGCCTGCCGGGCAGTAGAATGATAACGCTGTTTGGCTTTTACATGCAATTCATGCAGGTAAGTGCTTTCGTGGTAGAGCAAATCAGCACCCATAAAATACTGGCAAATGTCGGGGTCGTACAACGTATCAGCGCTGTAGGCATACTCCCGGCCTTTCAGGTTTGGGTTGGTCAGCTTATCATTAGATATTACTTCGCCAATGGGGGATATGTAGTCTTTACCGGCTTGTAGTTCCGGAAAATTTATAGCTGAAATACTGTACTGCTGCACCGCCTCTACATTTATTTTACGAGGCTGGCGTATTTCCTTAAACACAAACCCGTAGCATGGAATGCGATGTTGCACCGGAAATGCAATTACCTCCAGCTTACCATCATTTAATAAAACACCGCCTTCAATCGGGTGCTCATGAAAATGAAGTTCAAAATTGACATGAGCAAAAGCAATTATTAATTGCAGCCGGATGATTTCTTCCAACCGGGCCGGGCAGTAGATATGCAGGGGATGGTGACGGCCCATCAGCCCCATGCTGGTTATTAGCCCAATCAGACCAAAATAATGGTCGCCGTGGAGGTGCGAAATAAAGATGTGGTTAATGCGGCTGCGGCGAACCTTATACCGGCTCAACTGAAACTGTGTGCCTTCTCCGGCATCAATCAGGTACACTTGCCCATCGTGGGTAAGTGCCTGCGATGTGGGATGCCGGTTGAAAGCAGGTAGCGCCGAGTTGTTTCCTAATATTGTTACGCCGAACATGTTGAATTTTTCGTGAATCCTGAATCGTCAGTCGTATGAGGTCTAAAAAGTTAGAACTTTTCTTCAGTTTTCGGACTTTTCGTCTTACTATCTTCTAGTCTATTCTCCTAGCAAATCCCGTTCTACTTCTTCCATTTGCACCATATCCCAAGCTTCGCTAAGGGTAGGAACAGGGTTCATGGTTTCCAACAAACTGAGGTCTTCCAACTGCTGCTCTAGTTCAGGCATCACCTCACAAACCACAAATGAGCTGTTGTTTTCATAAAAGCGCTGTTGTAACAAAACGATCTTTTCAGCAGCTCTTTCATCCACCGCAGTTACCGTCGTTAATTGCAAAATCACATTCGTAACCGGCCCGTTTAGCAGATCATTGCAAGCATTTTCTAATTCTGCTGCCACATTAGCAGTTAGTTGGTGTTCCGACACCTGTATTTCATGAAATTTTTCTTTGGTACTGATTTTGAACGACATCACTGTTCCGGTTTATAAGATTTTCAAAGGGTAAAAGTCAGCTTTCTGCTGCATTCTGCATCAGCTTCTTTGCAGTCATTCTCCTAAATTAATTTCTGCATTAGGTTGTTCATTTTCGCTGGTAGTCCTATACTTTTATTTATAGCGTAACGGAGGCCTGTATTTTTTTACACTTTAGTTTAAGAAAATGGTTTTAGTTGTTATATAATTTCTCATAACTTCGGAAGCGGGACGAAATAAGAAAGTTTTTAGCTGCTAGAAAGGACGTACACGCTCACACTGCATCCAACTATTTTGTATAACACCTTAATGAACGGAGAATTTTATGGACAATAATTTTTCAGCCCATGTAAAGGAAATTATCTCCTACAGCCGTGAAGAAGCACTCCGGTTAGGAAATGATTTTATTGGAACAGAACATTTACTGCTTGGTCTTATCCGGGATGGCGAAAATACTGCCATCAAGGTGCTCAAGCAGTTCAACGTTGACCTGTACGAATTACGTAAGGAAGTAGAACTTGCGGTAAAAGATAAAACAGGTAAAAATATAGCCAACATTAATAGTCTGCCACTAACCAAACAAGCCGAAAAAGTAATTCGGGTTACCGTTTTGGAAGCCAAAGCACTGAAAAGTCCCTTGGTTGAAAGTGAGCACCTGATGCTTTCTATTCTTAAGAATAAAGAAAATATCGCCACACAGATACTTGGTCAGTTTGATGTTGACTATGATGTTTTTAAAAATGAACTGGGATTTGTAACCAGTAATCCACCACAGGCAGAATTTAATGAAGAAGATGATTTTGATGAAGAAAGGAAACAGTACGGACAGCAGCCGCGATCGCAAAAA
Source organism: uncultured Chitinophagaceae bacterium (assembly GCA_964242675.1). Lineage (GTDB taxonomy): Bacteria > Bacteroidota > Bacteroidia > Chitinophagales > Chitinophagaceae > JAZKFT01. Next base: position 946 of record CAXTDG010000283.1, on the reverse strand, counting down.
CCCGGAGCCGGTGC
>CAXTDG010000283.1:0-922 GCA_964242675.1 uncultured Chitinophagaceae bacterium | reverse complement strand
GCTACGCAAATACTGATGCAGTATGATGTAGACTACGATTCTTTCCGCAACGACTTGGGTATGGTACGCAGCGAAGGCGGTGCCAGCACCAAAGCTGAATACAGCGGCGATGACGACGACGACTTTGATGAAGAACGGAAAGGTAATTACAGTGGTGGGCAAAAAGGCCGTGGCCAGCAAGCTGCCAACGTAAAAAGCAAAACACCGGTTTTGGACAATTTTGGCCGGGACGTAACCAAGCTGGCCGAAAATGGTACCCTTGATCCTATTGTAGGACGTGAACAGGAAATTGAGCGGGTTAGCCAGATTTTGAGCCGTCGTAAAAAGAATAACCCTATTTTGATTGGTGAGCCAGGTGTAGGTAAAACAGCAATTGTAGAAGGCTTGGCCCTACGCATTGTGCAGCGCAAAGTAAGCCGGGTACTTTTCGATAAAAGAGTTATCAGCCTTGATCTTGCAGCTTTGGTTGCCGGTACTAAATACCGTGGCCAGTTTGAAGAAAGGATGAAGGCCATCATGAATGAACTGGAAAAAAATAGAGATGTAATCCTGTTCATTGATGAGATCCATACAATCGTAGGGGCCGGTGGTGCTAGCGGTTCTTTGGATGCCAGCAACATTTTTAAACCAGCGCTTAGCCGTGGCGAATTGCAATGTATTGGTGCATCAACTTTAGATGAATACCGCCAGTATATTGAAAAAGATGGTGCCTTAGATCGTCGTTTTCAAAAAGTAATTGTTGAGCAGCCTAGCATTGATGAAACGATTCAGATACTTATGAACATTAAAAGTAAGTATGAAGATTACCACAATGTAGACTATAGCGAAGAAGCCATTGAAGCTTGTGTAAAGCTGAGTGATCGCTACATGACCGACCGCCTGCTGCCCGACAAAGCCATTGATGTAATGGATGAAGTAGGTG
>CAXTDG010000282.1:0-6448 GCA_964242675.1 uncultured Chitinophagaceae bacterium | reverse complement strand
TTCTTTCAGCAGCGATGAGTACGATTAGTTCAGGCATGAATGCATCGGCTACAGTATTTACAGCCGACATTCACAAGCGATACATCAACAAAAATCTTTCGCAGAAAAAGGAATTATCTATCCTGCAAATAGCCACGGTGGTGTTTGGTGTGTTAGGATTATGCACAGGTATTGCCATGATTGGAATTAAAAGTGTTCTCGATATTTGGTGGGAGCTATCCGGCATTTTTGCAGGTGGTATGCTGGGATTATTTTTACTGGGATTAATTAGTCGACAAACAAAGAATCATGAAGCTATTGCAGCCGTATTGATTGGCATACTGGTTATTTTGTGGCTCACATTATCACGCTATTTACCACAGCAATATGCTTTCTTAAAAAATCCGCTGCACACCAATATGACGATTGTAATTGGTACACTCGTTATTTTCTTAAGTGGTTTGTTGCTAACTGCAACAAAAAGAAAGGTTCAATTATCAACCGAAAATATTAAACCTCATCATTATACTGAAAACGTATGACAAACGATACTAAAGAAGTGGTATTGGTAGCCAGTGGCGATTTGCGGCCTTCTGCCAATCAGGATTGCTGGCCAGCGCAGGAAGCGATGGAAAAAGCGCTGGGAGAAGCATTGGCAAAACAAGGTTGGACGGTAAAACGGGCACACCCTTATAATCCTGAGAAAAAGCATGGTCTGATTGATTCGCAGAAAATGGGCATGCAGGTGTTTGCTACCATTGACGAAAATGCGCCCTTGATTGTGGCGGAAAGTATGTGGCAATATAGCCATCATGTGTTGGCTGGGTTGACCACACACAAAGGCCCGATACTGACGGTGGCTAACTGGAGCGGTCAGTGGCCGGGCCTAGTGGGATTACTGAATTTGAATGGTTCACTGTCGAAGGCGAGTGTAAAATACAGTTCGCTGTGGAGCGAAAATTTTGATGATGATTTCTTTATTGATGGATTGAAAGAATGGCTGGAGACTGGAAATGTAAAACATGACATGGGCCATGTGAAGCCGTTTGATACAGTTAAGATTCCGCTGGAAGAAGCAGTGCAAGGAAAACAGTTTGCGCAAGCATTTCGCAAAAAGAAAGCCATTATGGGCGTGTTCGATGAAGGTTGTATGGGCATGTTTAATGCCATTGTTCCTGATGATATTTTACATGCTACCGGAATATTTAAAGAGCGGTTAAGTCAGTCAGCCTTGTATGCTGCTATGCTGAAAGTAACGGATGAAGAAGCTGAGAAAGTGTTGAGCTGGCTACAGGAAAAAGGCATGCAGTTTAATTGGGGTAATAACCCTGCACAGGAGCTAACGAAAGAGCAAACGCTGGAGCAATGCAAAATGTATATTGCTGCTTTGCGGATGGCAGAAGATTTTGGTTGTGATACGATTGGAATACAATACCAGCAAGGGTTGAAAGATATTTGTGCAGCAAGTGATTTGGTGGAAGGTTTATTGAATGATAGTGAACGGCCGCCAGCATTTTCTGTAAGCGGAAAAGAATTGTATGCAGGTGAAGCGCTGCCACATTTTAATGAAGTAGATGAGTGCGCTGGCATTGATGCTTTATTGACTTACAAGCTTTGGAAAGAGTTGGGCATGCCGGGTGAAAATACTTTGCATGACCTGCGCTGGGGACAGCATTTTTCAGGTAATGGGGTGGATGATTTTGTGTGGGTGTTCCTGATTTCGGGAGCGGCACCAGCGGCACATTTTGATGGTTATCAAAATGCAAGTAGTGATAGACAGCCGCCGATGTTTTTTCCGAAAGGTGGTGGTTCGTTGAAAGGTGTAAGTAAGCCGGGTCATATTGTTTGGAGCCGGGTTTATTTGATTGGCAATGAATTAAAATGCGATTTGGGTGTTGGTGAAGCAGTAGAATTGCCGGAAGAAGAAACACAACGCCGCTGGCAGGGAACGACGCCGCAATGGCCCATTATGCATGCGGTGCTGAAAGGCGTTAGTCGTGACCAGATGATGGCGAAGCATAAGGCGAATCATATACATGTGGTGTACACAACTGATGAAGCGAGTGCACATAAGGCTTGCCGAATAAAAGCAGCGGCAATGGCGGAATTAGGAATGGAGGTGAATTTTTGTGGAGATGTGAGATTTAATTAGCCACATAGGCACAGAGGAACATAGGTTTTGTAGAGACAAGGCATGCCTTGTCTCTACGGAGGTTGATTCTCAAAGCATTTATAAACCTATAAGGTCTTTCTCGAAGTTTGATTTATTGTGAGGCCGAGATAGACTTTTATAGGTTTTGTGAGGGAACGTCGCACTTGCGTGAGGGATAGCAGAGGAAAGCCCGCAAAGCGCCGAATGAATGATGAGATAAATACAAGAAGTAAAGACGGCGCTGCGGACTTGGAACGGATAGCCCGGCCCTTTGCGCCACAGGACGAATGTTCGATTTGTATACTGTTATATAAAAGCTTGAAGGTGTGTGGTGATGAATGTTGCAGGCGCAATGGGACACGCCCTAATTAGAAGATTAAATAGTTTGGTTTTATGTTTTAGACATTAGTAAAAATAATTTTATGAATACTTCGGATAAAAAGTTTGTACCGGTGATGATTACGCCTTTCAACCTGAAGGCGAAAATTGATTTTGATGCGGTATCGACGCTGGTGGATTTTTACCTGGCGGCGGGGGTGAAGGGCTTTTTTGCCAACTGCCTGAGCAGTGAAATGTATAGCATTACAGAGGACGAACGACTGGAATTGACGGAGCATATTGTGAAGTATGTGAATGGCCGTGTGCCGATTGTTGCGACGGGTTCGTTTGGGTTGACGATTGAGGATAAAGCGGAGTTTACCAAGCGGATTTATGACACTGGCGTGGATGCGGTGATATTGATTACGGGCCACTACGCCAAGGTGGAAGATGGCGATGAAGTGCTGCTGCGCAACTTTGATAAGATGTTCAAGCTAACGGGTGATATTCCACTGGGGATGTATGAATGCCCGGCACCTTACAAGCGAATTATTCCGGCGCCGATTTTTAAGGAATTGGTTGATACGGGTAGGATTGTGTACCATAAAGACACATCGATAACGCTGGAAAATGTAAAGGCGAAATTGGATGCGGTGCAGGGAAACACGACGCTGGAATTTTATGATGCTCACACGCCGAATGCGATGTATTCTATACAAATGGGAGCGAAGGGGATGTCGTCTATTTCGGGGAATTTTTATCCGGAAATAATGGTGTGGATGTGCAACAACGCTACCAACCCGGAGAAGCAGGAAGAAGTAAAATGGCTGCAGGCAGAATTGAGTCGGGTGGACCCGCTGATTCATATTGCGTACCCAATGTGTTCGAAATATTTTCTGCAGAAACGAGGCTTGCCAGTAAGGACGATTAGCCGGGCTGTGGCGCTGCAACTAACGCCAGAACAACGCAAAACGCTGGATGAAATTTATAATGACTTTTTGGTTTGGTGTAAGCGGTTGGAGATAACGTCAGTGAGTGCGGAGCAGTTGGCGGTTTAGTCACCTAGGTTTTATGTAGACCTCACCCCTAGCCCCTCTCCGGGGGAGAGGGGAACATGCCTCGAAGTAAAAGGTAGATACGTTTAAATCTTAATTTTTAGTAGTAGATGGTTTCTCAAATAAATGTGTATTTCCCTGGTAAGTTGGTGGTTGGCAATGGCTCTATCAACGAGTTGGCGGCGGATGTAATAAACCTGCGGCCAACGACTGTATTGGTGGTAACGATAGAACCGCTATTGAATACGTTGTATGAATTTACCGAAACGCTGAAGCTCAATGATATTGCGGTGTTTACTGATACCAGTATTACTAAAGAACCAACGTTTAGCGACTTTGATACGCTGATACAGTTTGCTAATACGATGAACCCGGATGTGGTAATTGGTATTGGTGGTGGCAGTGTGCTGGACGTGGCTAAATTGGTAGCTGCACAATTGGAGAATGAGCAAACATTGAGAGAATATGTAGGCATTGGCTTGCTGAAAGGAAGAAAGAAAAAATTGATATGTATTCCGGCCACTTCGGGTACGGGTAGCGAGGTGTCGCCCAATGCAATTTTGGTGGATGATGAGGACAACCAGAAGAAGGGAATTATTAGTCCTTACCTGGTGCCGGATATTGTGTACATCGACCCGCTGCTGACCGTGAGTGTACCGCCAGGTATTACAGCTGCCACGGGACTAGATGCGTTAACGCATTGCCTGGAGGCGTACACGAATAAGTTTGCCCATCCGTTTGTAGATACTTATGCATACGAGGGTATGCGATTAATTGCGGCCAATATTGTGCAGGCCGTACGCAATGGGCAAGATGTGGAGGCTCGCAAGCAAGTATCGATGGGTAGTTTATACGGCGGTTTTTGCCTGGGGCCTGTGAATACAGCTGGCGTTCATGCATTGTCGTATCCGTTGGGTAGTATGTTTCATTTAGCACATGGATTATCGAATGCATTGCTGCTGCCATACGTAATGGATTTTAATCTACCTGCTGCGCCAAAACGCTATGCAGATGTGGCCGTGGCATTGGGTTGCAATAGGGGAGAAGATGATGTGGAAACGGCTATGGCAGGGATTCAGAAAATCAAGGAATTAATTCGGGATTGTGGCATACCTGCAACGCTGAGCGAAGTAGGCATTCCGGAAGAGGCTATTCCACAAATGGCGAAGGATGCGTTGAAGATTCAGCGTTTGCTGAAGAATAATCCGAGGGAGATTAAGGAAGAGGATGCGGTGGCGATTTATAAAGCGGCGTTCTAAATTCGTTTACTTGTTTACGGAGTTTACAGGTTCACATATTTAATTTGCAAAAGAGTTTATGAAAACGTTTACAGAACTAAATATTGATACATAGCAAGTTGAATTTACTTTGGGATTAATGCCCCTCTCCCTCGGAGAGGGGTTAGGGGTGAGGTTGGCGAAAAATGAAAGAAACAAACGGCAAAATAGCACTGCCACACATAAGTTGAAATAAGAAATAGAAAATCAAATCATGTTATCAACAAAAAAATATTCAGGTGTTGTTATCCCGGCTGTAACGCCGCTTACTGAAAACTTTCAGTTGGATGAAGCAGCGGTAGAGAAGATGTTTGCCAACTTTTATAAGACCAATGTTTCTCCATTTATACTCGGCACCACAGGTGAGTCGGCTTCCATACCAGATAGTGTGAAGCAAGCGTACATAAAAGCGGCAGTGAGGAACAAGCAGGCTGGTACTACTTTGTATGCTGGTATTTCTTCCAATGTTTTTGAAGAGTCTGTTGCTTTTGCAAAAAATTGCTTTGATGCAGGTATAGATGTGGTTGCAGCTACGCTTCCGACTTACTATGTTTTATCTGAGGGTCAGATGAAAAGCTATTTTGAACAACTGGCAGATGCTGTTGATGGTCCGTTGATTATTTACAACATTCCTGCAACGACGCATATGTCCATTCCGCTGTCAGTAATTGATGAATTAAGCCATCATGAAAATCTGGTTGGTACAAAGGATTCTGAACGAAGTGACGAACGCCTGGATGAGTCTATCTGGTTGTGGAAAGGGCGGGAAGATTTCAGCCATTTTTTAGGCTGGGCAGCTCGTTCCGCTAAAGCGTTAATTGATGGTTCAGATGGATTAATTCCGAGTACCGGAAATGTGTATCCGAAATTGTATAACGATATGGTGCAAGCTGTTGTCAACGGCAATCATAACGAAGCCTATAGGCTGCAAAAATTATCCGACGATTTAGGAAATGTGTATCAAGGTGGAAAGCTGTTGGGCGAATCGCTTTGGGCTTTGAAAGTATTGATGGGAGAAGCCCATTTATGCCAGCCGTATGTAATGCCACCGCTACAACCGCAATCATCTGAAGAAGAAAAGAAACTATTAGAAACTTTGCGTAACCTGTTACAAAAAGAAGGCATTCAATTATAAAAATTACGACATGAGTTACAAACCCATTATAGCTATTACCATGGGGGATCCAGCCTCTATTGGCCCGGAGATAGCCATCAAAGCCTTACTGGAAAAGAACATTTACGAAATCTGCCGGCCAATACTGGTGGGCGATACAGCCGTGTTCGAGCAAATCATTCAAAAGCTATCGTTGCAAGCAAAAGTGCATACCATTTTATCCGTTGCGGAAGCGGCTTATGAGTATGGAAATATTGATGTGTTTGATTTAGGCAATACCGATGTAAATACTTTGGAGTTTGGTGAAATCTCCGCCATGGCGGGCAATGCGGCTTTCCAGGCGGTTAAGAAAGTGATTGAGTTAGCACTTGCTGGCGAAGTAGATGCCACCGTAACGGGCCCGCTCAATAAGAAATCGATGAACGAAGCCGGCCATCATTTTGCAGGTCATACCGAGATTTATGCCCATTACACCAACACCTCCAAATACGGAATGCTGCTGGTGGAAGACAAAATGAAAGTGATTCATGTATCAACGCATGTATCGCTACGA
>CAXTDG010000281.1:0-6455 GCA_964242675.1 uncultured Chitinophagaceae bacterium | reverse complement strand
GGCTAGTTACCTGTGTCTTTCATCAATTAAACCGGTCAAACCCTTCAATCTTCCGGTATGGCTTTTTGAAAAAATCCTGTATTACAGCATTGAATTGGTCTTTATAAACAAGCGGCGTGGAGTGGCCGGACGCAGGCAGTATCCATAAATACGATTTAGGAATTGATTCCGCTATCAGCATAGTATGCCGGGTGCGGATTACATCATGGTCGCCACCAATTACCAGCGTAGGGCAGTGGATGGCACTTAACTGTTGGGTAGTAATATTCGGTTCATAACTAAGCAGGTGCGCCAGCTTGCGGTCGTTTTTTACTTTAGGCGTAGCCTGCATTTTTTGCAATGTATCGTTGTAGCCAAGTCCCCATTTGTATACGAATGGATCAACAGCGGTAGAATCGGGCCACAGGTTGGCACCAGTCACCGCCAGTTTTTTTACTTTTTCCGGATGGCGCATGGCCATTAGTAATCCGTTGATGCCACCATCGCTCCAGCCAATTACATAACATGAATCGAGATGCAATACATCTAACAAAGCTGCCAAGTCATCCGTCATCATTTCGTAGCTCAGAGAATCTCCGGTGTCGGTTGTCTTGCCCTGTGCCCGGCTGTCGGCCAGTATTACCTGGTAGTTTTTAGAAAAGAAGGGAATCTGGTAAATGAAATTATTAATAGAGCCACCATTGCCATGAATAATCAGCAGCGGTTCGCCTTTGCCGTAGGTTTCATAGTACATGTTGATGCCCCGTATTTTGGCATATTTCCCAACTTGAGGATCTCTGCCATACGTCGTAGTCTTAAATAAGGAATCAAGATTCTGTGCAGTAGCAAACAAAGTGGTAGTAAACGTCAGGAGTAATATTGTCAGTGCTTTCATAAGCTTCATAGGAGTGGTTTAAGGAAAGTTATATTACAAATAGATAGACATCTTTGAGGAATTAAGCTAGATCAATTAACGTCATTGCGAGGAGGGTTCCTGCCCGACGAAGCAACCTCATGCTTTGGAAGATTGCTGCTCTTGAGGTGGCTTCGGCACGAACCTCGCCATGACGGGAGTTTGTATAAATATTCAACCTATCCAGCTTCCGCCAGCAATCCCTGTACATCCAGCGCTTCGGTGTACATCATCAGGCTGCCATCTTCATTTTTAGGCCATTGTTCTTGTGGGCGGTCCCAGTACAGTTCTACGCCATTTTCATCCGGGTCGTTCAGGTAAATAGCTTCGCTTACACCATGGTCGGCCGTACCGGTAATGGGATATTCCGCATCTATCAATCTTTTCAGCGCCACAGCCAAATCTTTACGGGTAGGGTAAAGGATAGCGGTATGAAATAAACCAGCACTACGCACCGGTGCCGGGCCTGCGCCTTTACTGTACCAGGTATTCAGCCCAATATGGTGGTGATAGCCACCGGCAGAAATAAAAGCGGCCTGGGTGCCATACATCGTCGTTACTTCAAAACCTAGCAGACCGCAGTAAAAATCCATGGCCCGTTGCAGGTCGCTTACTTTAAGGTGTACATGGCCAATGCGGGTTTGTGGCGGAACGGTATAAGACATATAAAAAATTGAGAGGGCAAGGTAAGCGGCGAAAACTTTAACCTCCGCAACCGTTTGCCGCAAAATCTTTGTGATTCTTTTTCGTTACATATTCCGTCTATCCAGTATAAACTATTTCAAAACCGGCAGCGTACATAGCGGCAACGAATTTGCCTGCCTTAAGCATTTTACGAGTATGACAATGACGAGAATAGATGCCCCGATACAGGCAAAAACAAACGGCAACAACATCGCTCATGTAGAAACGCCTGTCGGTAGCTGGTATTTCAGCCTGTTCGCCGGTGGCATTATCAAAACCACCTACATCCCCCGTTTCTTGGGCCACAACGAGCAGGTATCGGATGCGGTGATTTTGAAACCCGAACGCATTTTACCAAAAATTACGGGTAGCGATCAGCAAACCAAACTTATCTGGGGCAATGGCACTACGGTAGAAATGCAACGTTCCGGCATTGACTTTACCCTGCCTGGCGGTACCAAAGTGCAGCTTACCCGCTCTTTCACTGGCGAACACAACCGGGGCTTTGCCTTCGACCTGCACATTGATGAAAAGGTTTTTGGCGCTGGCGAACGCACTACGCCGCTCAATCGCCGGGGCTACAAATTTCCGCTATACAATGCACCAGCCTATGGCTACGAAAGCGATAGCCGTAAGCTAAACTTTAGCGTACCGGTAGTAATCAGCAGCCGCTGCTATGCCATTTTCTTCGATAATCCAGCTAAGGGCTATTTGGATATTGGCGAAACCGACTACCATACGTTGGAGTATGGCGTACAAAGCGGAGAGTTGAGTTTTTACCTGATACCGGGGAAAAATTTTGAAGAAATACTCACCAGCTACCACAAACTTACTGGTACCCAACACCTGCCGCCCCGCTGGGCCATGGGCAATTTTATGAGCCGCTTTGGCTACCTCAACGAAGCACAGACAAGGGAGATCTTTCAAAAAATGAAGGACGACAAAATCCCTTTTGATGCCATCATTTTCGACCTGTTTTGGTTTGGCGATACTATTAAGGGAACGATGGGTAACCTGGATTGGGTGAATAAAGAAGCCTGGCCCAACCCAAAGCAAATGATTGCCGATTTTAAAAAAGAAGGTGTAGAAAGCATCCTCATTACCGAGCCATTTGTATTGCAATGCACTGAAAATTACCTGCCCTCCAAGCCTTTTCATGCAGTAGATAGCAGCGGGAAGCCGTTTGTGTTGACCGATTTTTATTTTGGCCACGGTGGCATCCTCGATATGTTTCGGAAAGACACGCAGGAATGGTTCTGGAGCAAGTACAAGCACCAAATGGAAGAAAACGGTGTGGCCGGCTGGTGGGGCGACCTCGGCGAACCCGAAAAGCACCCTGCCGGTGTGTACCACAACTTAAAAGACCTGGGCTTCCGGCGCTTATTTGCTGCCGATGAAGTGCATAATATTTTTGGCTACTACTGGAGTAAAATGGTGTATACCCATTTTACAAAAGATTATCCGCATAAGCGATTATTCCACCTCAACCGTAGTGGCTACCCTGGTGCCCAGCGCTATGGAAGTTTCCCCTGGAGCGGCGATGTAAGCCGTAGCTGGGGCGGTTTGCAAGCGCAACTTCCCCTCATGCTTAGTACCAGCATTAGCGGCATTCCATACATCCATAGTGATGCCGGTGGTTTTGCCTTCGGCGAAGGCGATGCCGACTTGTACATCCGCTGGATGCAGTTTGCGGCTTTCACGCCTATTTTCCGTCCGCATGGTACTGCTCTTGGTGCTGCTGACCCTACGGTAAAAGATATTCCCAGCGAACCCTGCATGTGGCCTGAACCAACGAAGTCATTAGCCAAAGCCGCAGCTGATACCCGCTACGAATGGTTGCCTTACAACTACACTTTGGCTTATCAGCAAGCCAGCCGGGGTAAGCTTTTGGTAAAACCTATGTTTTTTCTGGATGAAAAAGACAGCAACCTGTTTGAAGCCACTGGTCAGTACCTATGGGGCGATGGCGTAATAGTGGTGCCCATTGTTGATAAAGACCAAAGCCTCAAGACTTTTTACGTACCTGAAGGCGAATGGGTAAATGTGCATACGTCCGAATCGTTTACCGGCCCGCAGTGGGTAAATGATAGTCATATCAGTATTAAAAATATCCCGGTGTTGGCCCGTGCTGGCAGCTTCATTCCCCGCAAGCCCGGCCTGCTGAATACACATCATTATAATGACTGTCCGTTGGATGTGCTATACCTGCCTTCGCCTAAAATAAGCAGCTACACGTTGTACGAAGACGATGGGGAAGATGCAGCAGCCATTGCAAATAATAAATTCGAACTACTCACCTTTCGCTGCACCGGCTTCAAGCGGACGACGCATATTTCGCTACGTTCCAACGGTGGCAGCTTTAAAGGTCGCCCTGCCCGCCGGGAAGTAATGATCACTATTCCTCACCTTACCACTAAACCAGTGCAGGTAATAGTTGATGGTAAAAAAATACCATTAGAAGAATGCGAAACCGTAAGCAAAAATTTTTCGCTTCATGCCCAATGGATAGAAGCAGCAAAAACGCTACGGATACCCATGCCATTTACCAATAAGAAGACGGAGGCGGTGATACGATTTTAAACAAGTAGTTTTATTCATCAACCTGAAAAAGACTATGCGTAAAATCCTATTCTTGGTTTGCTGCTTTTTCCTGCTGCAGAATGCCCGTTCGCAATCCACTGGCAAAGCCTTCACCTTTACTGGAACGATAAAAGGAATGCCTGCTGGATACGTGTACCTCAATTATATCGATTCTACAGATCGCTACATTCAGGATAGCAGTAAGATAGCCAATGGTAATTTCTCTTTTAAAGGATATATTAATAGTCCGCACCAGGCAGAATTAATAACTCCTGCTGCCAACGGTGAAACAGGGCACCCACAGCAGACTTACCTGTTTTTGGGAGAAGGAACCACCCAGGGCAGCTTCAGCGCAAATAATTTTAAAAATAATCAACTCAAAGGTTCTGAAAGTGTGGCGGAGTATGCTTTGTATGAGGCACAGGAAAGCAGATTAAGAAAAAAATGGAAGCCTGATTTAGATGCTCAGCAGGCCTATAATAAAGGCATAGACAAAGAAAAAAACTATATTATCTGGAACAATGCCGCTCCACAGTTTCAAAAGGAAAAACGGGAGATGGACCAGCAGTTTATCCGTCAGCATCCACAGTCGTACGTAAGTGCCTGCTTAATGAGGGGTATGCTATTTAAATTGTCTTTTGATTCACTGAAAAGCTACCATAATCTCCTGTCACCTGAAGTGCAGAAGGGGACTGAAGGCCGTATTGTTGGCAAATTTATCCGCAAAGAAGAATCAATTGCTGTCGGCAAACCTGCCCCCGATTTTGCACAGCCCGATAGCAGCGGTGCCCCCGTTTGGCTCCACGATTTTAAAGGGCAATACGTACTCCTCGATTTTTGGGCATCGTGGTGTGTGCCCTGTCGGCAGGAACACCCTAACCTGCGGCAGGCTTATGCAAAATTTAAGAATAAAGGCTTCACCATTCTCAGCGTATCTATGGACGAAGAACGATTCAAAGAAGCATGGGTAAAAGCTATTCAAAAAGACAGCCTTACCTGGCCGCAGCTATGCGATTTTACCGCCTGGACAAACAAAGTTGTTGATGCGTACAACGTACTAGGAAAAGGCATTCCGGCCAGTTTCCTTATCAATCCGCAAGGCACTATTATAGCCATGAATCTACGAGGCGAAGCGTTGGAAAAGAAACTAACAGAACTGATTACTGATTGATAATGGATAATTGACAATTGCTGCTGTTCTGACATTGCTGGTTTTTGCATCACGGGTAGAGCCCCCACCCAACCTCCCCAACAGGGGAGGAGTAAAACCGTGATAAGGCAAATTCTAAAACGAATAAAAACATCTCAAAATGTTACGGTTTTCAAGTCTCCCCCGTTGGGGGAGATTTAGAGGGGGCCGCTAGGGCTGCACTAAAAAATGTTAATCTCATTGCAATACGCCTGAGTCGTTCTTACTTAGCGGTACTTTTTCCGCTTATGCAAAAGCATTTTGTTTTAATACTTCTGTTGCTGGCCGCTTACAGCACTACTTTCTCTCAACAACTTGATTCTCTACTGGATATTCAGCGGCAAGCTGATCCGCAGGAAAAGATCTATGTGCAGTTCGACAAGAGCTACTACAACCCCGGCGAAACGATCTGGTTCAAGGCTTATCTGTTTACCGGCGTCGAAATGTCGGCAGCTAGCAAAAATTTTTATGCCGACCTGATAGACGAATCAGGCAAAGTACTTAGCCGCAAAACGTCCCCGGTTGTGTTTGGTGGGGCTGCCTCCAACTTCGATATTGATTCAAATTATGCAAAAAGCATGGTGTACTTCCGGGCCTATACGGTACCCATGCTCAACGGCGATACCAGCTTTTTGTACACCAAAGCGCTGCGGATCATTACCCCTAAACAAGCGGTAGCTACGGCTGTATCTGCAAAGCAACCTACCCTTAGTTTTATGCCCGAAGGCGGCGAATTGGTAGCGGGTCTCCCTATGGTTGTGGCCTTCATTGCCACCAACCAAAAAGGTGGCCCGGTAAGCATTTCCGGTTCTGTAAAAGATGATGCCGGTGCTACCGCAGCCAGTTTTCAAACGCTGCAAAACGGCATGGGGAAATTTACCCTTACCGCAGAAGCTGGCAAAACCTACACCGCCACCTGGAAAGATGAGGCAGGTAAAACCTACACTACGCCTTTACCCACAGCAAAACCGCAAGGCATCACCCTAAAAATGACCGATGAGGAAGGTGGTAAACGTTTTACTGTTTTCCGTACGGCAGGGGTAGACGACCTGCAAAAGAAACTGCATGTGGTAGCGTATATGAGTCAACGGATTGTTTACCTGGCCACCG
>CAXTDG010000280.1:0-6466 GCA_964242675.1 uncultured Chitinophagaceae bacterium | reverse complement strand
TTCAGGACAACAAAAAAGCTGTTAACAAAATGAGAGCAGCCTTTTATATAACAACTAAAAATCAGCTTAGTGAGCCACTATTATTTTGCCGGTTTCAACCGTAGTTCCGGTTGTAATATTTACCCAGTAAGTACCTGCGGCCAGTTTGCTTGTTTCAAGCTGGTAGCCGTTGGTTAGGTTGCTAATAGTAAGGGTTTGCACGGTGCGGCCATGCTCATCGTACACCAGCACTTTACCCGATTTGATATTCTTATCAAGGTAAAGCGTAGCAGATGTGTTGGCAGGGTTCGGCATAATGGTGAACACTGAATTTCCTTTGGCAGAGAATATCACCGATTGAATAGGGGAGTAAGTCACCGTTCCGTCTTTGTCTACCATACGAATGCGATAGTAGTTTCTACCAGCAGCCGGTTTGGTATCGTACAGGGCATACGTGCCAGCACCACTGCCTTTGGCGTTTACGCTACCGGTTTTGCTCCAGTTAGCAGCATCAGTGCTTCTTTCTACTACAAACGATTTGGTGTTCACTTCGTTGGTGGTGCGCCAGTTCAGCAATACGCTTTGGCCAATTGCATTGGCCGTAAATGATAGCAGGTTCAGCGGAAGCAGACCCGGTGTTTGGTACATAGGCCGTACCAGCGAATCAACCTTGGTAGTTGCGTTTTTGTACAGCGCTACTTTATTCATTCCACCGCAACCGTTTATCATCATGATATCGTCAATGAACCAGCCATCATAGGTTTGGCTGCTGGCATTGGTAGCATTGGTACGCATGCGGAAACGAACACGAATGGTTTGCCCGGTAAAGGAGGAAAGATTGAGCAGCGAATTGGTGAATCGGCCGGTAGTTTGGGCATAGCTAACACCTGTAAAGCTACGTACACCGGTACCCCATGGCGAAGCCGCAATGGTAGTATCGTTATAACCATTCTGAATGAAGTAAGGGTTTGCATCTACCCAGGTGGTGCCACCATCGGTTGATAATTCCACCCGACCGGCATCTAATTTATCTTCCAATACAAAGAAGTGCCAGAAGGATAAAGTAGAAAGGCTACCTACGGTAAACGGATTAGAAGTAAGTGAGTAATCCCGCAAGCCAGCTATATCGGCAGCGTACCAGGAAGTAGTACCGCTGTTAGCACGGGTAGCGCTAGGCACCCAGTTAGTAGTTCCGGTAGCAATTACCGAAGCAAATCCACCTGCTATGTTAGCATCCCGGTCATCATTTATAGGCCTGACAACATCGCAACCAGGAGCAATTGAGCGCAGGGTCAGTGTCCAGGTACGGGTTTCATTTACAGTGGTAAAAAAAGAAACAGGAGAGAAGGTAATGACATTACCACTTACGGTACCACCCGGCATGCTGCTTACATAGCGGAAACCAGCAGGGATGGTATCTTTAATATATCCTTCAGCCGGAATTTCGCACTGGCAGGAAGCGGTGAATGAGTAAGTAACCAGATCATTAACAGCCGTAATAATGGGTGTTGAATTGTGTACAAGGAACATAGCCGTTGGGCGGTCGAAAGCAGCCACCTGGTCGGAAGCACTTGTGCTTAAACCTTGTGAAGCACTCATACCCATACCCCGGCGGGCAAAGGCGTTCCAGATGCTACACTTGTGTTTGAAACCAAACAGGATTGAATCGGCAGCTAGGATAGCATCCCGAGCATCCAGGAAACCAGGGCGGCAGGTTTGCAGTTTCATGCCTTCCATTACCAGTTTCATGGCAATGATGTTTCCGCCGGTGCCGCTGGTATCATATAGGTTGCCGGTTATTTTATTTTCCTGCTGAATGATGAACCAGGTCATATCCCACAGGGCAGTACACCACACTTCGCCAATGGCATGTACTTCGGTGTTAGCCGCTACATCGGTATACGTATGCGGGTTTACCAGCATATTGGTAGAGTAGGGATAGGTACGAATGCCAGGGCCATCTTTCAAATAAGCTGCTGCATAGTTACCTACCGGGCGGGGTTTAGGTCCGTCGGTTATCAGGGTAGAATCCCATCTGGTAGTTAGCATCAGGCCAAGATAATCGCTCCAGCCTTCGCCACCTTGTTCTGCATTGCTCAGGCAGCTTGCATTGGTACGGCCACCCGTCAGGCGGTTAGAAACGCCATGACCATATTCATGTGTTATAATTCCATTGTCCAGGTCGCCGTCTCTGTCCGGGCCAGCCGTCATAGAAAGCGTTACCAAATGGTTGCTGTCCAGTTGTGCTTTAATCAGAGCACCATCATCAATAGAAAGCATTACAGCCGGGATGGTGATGGTATTGTCCGTACCACCCATGGTAATAGGAAGGCCAGCTACGTTGTTAATCATTAAAACCCCACTGGCTCCGGCATTTTGGGCATTTTTTACCTTTTCCGCAAAGCTGCAGGTGCCACGGTCAATCAGGGCAATTTTACCCGTAATAGAACTGGTAGGCCGGGTGCCACCAAAGCCAATACAAGCATTGTGGGTACCGCCGGTAGTATCATTATAATACACCACCGTGTCAGAAAAAACACCAATGTTCTTGAGCTTATTGTTTGTGCTAAAACCGCTTTCCTTGGCAAAATAAGAACCCGCCAGGTAAGACGGAGCAGTTACCCTAAAGTCGGTTGGGCCAGCCCACAGGTACATCTGCATACGGCCACTGCTACCATCAGGCGGCGTACTAAAGTTGGCGTTGTCTGTACCAGAGCCATCTTGTGCTTCGGCCCGTACGTAGTCAGCCCCACTACCACCACGGTTTACACCATTAATGATGTTAGTATTTTGAAAGTTACCGGCAGCTTCTGTAAAGCCGTATTGGTAGGTAACATCGTGGATGATATTGTTCCAGTAAAACAGGTTGGTAATAGCATGCAGCCGGTCAGTAGTATCAGTAGGCTGAATATTGTAATTGGGAACAAAATTGAACGTAAGAAAAGGCTGAGGCGTAGTAGAACGAGCCGAATAGTTAGGCCGTCCTGCCGAGTTCAAATTGTTAGCATCCAGGTAGGCATGTACGTTGTTGCCACGGGTGCTATCGTAGTCCGTACCATCGTGGTGCCATTTGTACGTGGTCGCCAGATTGTTGTTTCCAGCTAGTTCCCAGGGATTTATAACTGGGGTTGGTGCTGTATCATACGGGCTTTCGTAAGGGTAAGGAATCACCCGGTAAATACCTACTGAAGTAGCAGGCGGCGGTGGCGGTGGCGCTGCATGTGGTACAATTGGAACGATAGCTGGTATTTTATTCAGCTTTTGCTTTTGCAGATAAGCAGGCAGTCCCGGATAGTTGGCAATGCCTGGTTTGTTGCCCACATTGTTATCGTCTTCTACCCGATCCCAGCGGTCAAATACCGTCAGGTTGTTTTTATTGATGTAATTACCAGACAAGGCATCTACCCGTACATTCCACCAGTCGGCAGCGCCTTTTACATCTACACTGACTTCCCAGGCCAGGTGTACGTTAGCAGTGCCATCCTCTTCTACCCAAATTAATTTTACCTCTATATTCTGCTTGGCTATGCCCGAAGCACCGAGGATATATTTCTTTTCGGTTGTGAACCGGTCGGCCACTACATTTATTTGTGTAGGAGCAGAAAGCGATAAATAACTGGCTGCCTTACGTACTGCTTCAATAGCACTTACCGAAGGCTGTGCAGCTGGTACTTTAGTAGCCAGATCGCTGATGAATTTGCCGGACGAAAAAACCACTTCATCATTTTTCAGGGCAATGGTTTTGATTTCGTTTAGCACACCAATAGATCGGTAGCCCTGCTGCAAATAGATATAGCGGATGCCAGTAGCCGCATCAAAAAAGCTACTGCTAATAAGGGCATCATTTACATCAGTCGGGCTAAGGTGCAGCTTCCCGGCATTTTTTAGGAGGACGCTTTTTAGTTCAGCGTCACTTGTTTCCTGTGCCTGCACGGCAAGTCCGCCGAAGAGCAAAGCACACAGTAAAAACAAGTGTTGAAAGGAAAGTTTTCTCATATAAAATTGTTGGTTAAGTGCCCAAATTAGATGCTTGATCTTTAACTCCTGCGGGGCACTCAAACAAATAAATTTTGACTAAACTATATCAGACCTGTTTGAAGGTTATCAAAAGTTGCGGCGGTATCTTGCGCCTTTAAAAGCATAAATTACAAGACAGCATTTCGCTGGGAGAACATTGAATGCATTACGTATCTGCAAAAAATCTAACTAAGTCTTACGGTATCAATCCGCTTTTTAAACAGCTTTCTTTTGAGATAAATGAAGGTGATAAAATAGCAATGGTGGCCCGTAACGGCACCGGGAAATCGACCCTTTTGAAAATACTAAACAGCAAAGAAACACCTGATGAGGGCCAGCTCTGGATTCATAAAGATGTAAAGGCGGTGCTGTTTGACCAGGAGCCTGTATTCGATGAAACCGAAACCGTAGCCAACAATATCTTTTACCATAATCACCCCATGCTAAATGCTGTACGGGATTATGAAAGAGCATTAGAAGATAATGATGAGAACGCCATTACCGAAGCCCTGCAAACTATGGATGAACTGCAGGCCTGGGATTTTGAAAGTAAAGTAAACCAGATCCTGACCCGGCTGAATGTGCACCACTTTACACAACCGGTAAGCCAGTTAAGCGGTGGCCAGCGCAAACGGGTAGCCCTTGCCCGTACGCTCATTGATATTGGCTTCGACGACAGCCATGTGCTGCTGATGATGGATGAACCAACCAACCACCTGGATGTGGAAATGATTGAGTGGCTGGAATACTACCTGAATCAACAGCACATCACCCTGCTGATGGTGACCCACGATCGCTACTTTCTGGACGCCGTGGCCGATACGATATGGGAGCTGGATACAGAAAGCTTATATGCCTACAAAGGTGATTATGCCAATTTTCTGGAGAAAAAAGCAGCCCGTATCGAAAGCGATCTGGCTACCATTGATAAGGCGAAAAATGAATTTCGCAAAGAGCTGGAATGGATGAGGAAACAACCGAAGGCCCGTACTACCAAAGCCAAAAGCCGCATCGACCGCTTTTATGATGTAGAAAAAGAAGCGGGCCGTAAAATACAGGACGACCAGGTACAACTGCAAATGAAAATGAACCGCATTGGCGGTAAAGTAATTGAGCTGAAAAAGCTGTACAAATCCTATGGCAATAATGTAATTCTTAAAGGATTCGACTACACATTCAACAAGGGCGAACGCATTGGTGTGGTAGGAAAAAACGGTGCAGGAAAATCTACTTTTTTAGATATTATTCAGGGCATTAATCCGCCGGATACCGGTAAGGTGAATATTGGTGATACGGTTGTGTTTGGCTACTACAACCAACAAGGGCTACAGTTTAAGCATGACATGCGGGTGATTGAATACGTAAAAACATTCGCCGAAACTTTTCCGCTGGCAGATGGCGGCTCCATTGGTGCCTCCAAATTTCTGGAGATGTTCCTGTTTTCACCCGATAAACAATAAAGCTGTTTAAGTGCTTTGAGTGGTGGCGAAAAACGACGACTGCACTTGCTGTCATTATTGTTTCGCAATCCTAATGTGCTGATACGGGATGAACCAACGAACGACCTGGATTTGCCAACATTACAGGTGCTGGAAAATTTTCTAATCCATTTTAAAGGCACCGTATTAATGGTAAGCCACGACCGTTATTTTATGGATAAGCTGGTAGATCACCTGTTTGTTTTTGACGGCGATGGTGAGGTTCGTGATTTCCCCGGAAACTATACCCAGTACCGCATAGAGGAAGATGCCCGGGCCAAACCAGGTGGCAAAAATGAAAAAGTATCCGGTAGTTCTTTAAATGTGCAGGCACCACCGCCTGTGGTTGCTGCTCCTGAAGCTAAGGCAACCGAAAAGAAGAAACCATCGTTTAAAGAGAAAAAGGAATTCGAAACCATTGAACAGGAAATGCCTGCACTGGAAAAAGAGAAGCAGGCGCTTTCCGAAAAAATGAACGCAGGTGCTTTGCCCTATACCGAACTGGAAGCCGCCGCAAAACGTATTGGCGACATCAACAAACTGATGGAAGAAAAAGAACTGCGCTGGCTGGAATTGAGTGAAATGATGTAGTGCATTTCTCTTATAGCTATTCCTGATACCTATATGGCAAATCAGTACGACAAAATTTTAAAGGAAAACTTTCGGGAGCCAAAAGTTGGTTTGCTGCGGCAATTGGTACCTGCTACCATTACCAGTATCCGGCCCATAGTGCCTAAGCTACAACGCACTCTGGAAAGGGAAACGGATACAGTGGTAGAAGTTACAACAGAAGACGGTACCCGCCTGATTGTTCACATTGAATGGCAAAGTACTAATGACCCGGAAATGGCATCCCGTATGGCACTGTACGACCTGCTGCTTAACCAAACTTATAAGCTGGATGTGGTAGGGACGGTGCTATACCTAGGCAATGACCCACTTCGCATGAATGACACCCACACCTTTTCCGGTTTTAGTTATCAGTGCAGAAT
>CAXTDG010000279.1:0-6466 GCA_964242675.1 uncultured Chitinophagaceae bacterium | reverse complement strand
AAATCAGTAGTGCCAGCCTTGTCGTACACAAACTGCCCACCCCAGGTAAGGAAGTCGTTTTCGCTACCAATGGGCATTTTATACTCTCCGTTGAACGACCCGGTTTGGTACGGCGTAGTGACGGTGCCCCACTGGCTTCGGTACACCCCTTGAAACCGCAGGTCGCCAGTGAAAATACCGGCCAGCGAGGGGTTGCGAAGCAGGGGTGCCTCGAAAAATTGAGAAAAATGTATGTCTTGCGCTTGTACGCAGGTGGTACCACTCGCTATCAGCACCATACAAACCACCTTGAATAACCACTTGCTCATGTGTAAAAGTTGAACAGGTTTTAAGAAATATTGGATGTTTTAGAAAGGCTTTCCTTCAGACAGCTTAACTGCTGTGCGGTGTGGGTAGTGAACCATCCCGCCATGCGGCGGGATGGTCTGGTTATTTCAGCAGGGTCACGTTACCCTTTACATTATAGATCACACTGTTATCGCACAGTATTTCCATTACGTATACATATACATCGGGTGTAAGCGGTACGCCATTTTGCTTACCATCCCATCCAAAGGCCGGGTCGTTTGCCTGGAAGTTCGTTTTTTCAAATAGTAACTCACCCCAGCGATTAAATACCCGCATAGACTTTACCGAAAACAGCCCTTTCCCTCTTGGATAGAACACATCGTTTGCACCATCGTTGTTGGGCGAGAAGGTATTGGGGACAAACACATTTCCTTCTTTACATAGCAACGTTATGTTCACCCGGTCCGTTGCGGTACAGCGTCCCTGGTTACTTACGGTTAGCGTGTACACCATGCTTTGGCGTGGGTTGGCAATTGGGTTAGGGCAGTCAATGCAGGTAAGGTTCATTTGCGGGTTCCAGCGCCAGCGGTTTACATCAGCCGAAGCGTTGCTATGGAACTGGATAGGATCGCCTGCATTGATGGTAATCTGGTTTTCGATGATGTCCACTTTTGGTATTGGGTACACTTTCAGCGTTACAAAACCAGTATCTCTAAAGCAGCCTACGCTATCGTAACCTATTAGTCGGTAAGTAATGGAGCTATCGGGCCGGGAAACCGGGTTGGCAATAGTGGTAGAACTTAGGTAACGGGAAGGTGTCCACAGATAGTTTTCTGCCCCAAAACCTTGTAGCTGGAATGATTGTCCAACGCATAACGTATCACCCGGAGCTACCCGCATTACAAATGGTTGCTTCACTCTTACCAGCACACTATCTGTGTTTTGGCAGGTATGGCTATCGGTACCCCGTACATAATACCACCGGGTACTATCGGGCCGGGCACCTGGGCTAGTACAATTGGTACAACTCAACGAAGGATGAGCCGTCCAGCTATACGTTAAACCGCCGCTAGCAGTAATGGTAGCACTTTGTCCACGGCATACAAACTTATCCGGGCCGGCATCAATATTCGGTAGCGGCCACACGGTAAGCGGATGCGTAATAGTATTAGAACAGCCCGAACCGTTGCGGGCAACTAGTGTGATGTTGTAATTGCCAGGTGTGTTGTATGTAATAGTTCCTGGGTTTTGCTGGGTAGATGTTTGCCCGTTATTAAAATTCCAGTTCCAAGTTACGGTAGAAGTGTCCTGATTGAGCCACTGACCCGTAAACTGAACTGTAGTAGGGACGCAACCTTCCAACAGCCCGGTAATACCTATTTGTGGCGATGGCACCACTTTTATGGGTACCCGTAGTGTATCAGCACTGGAGCAGCCGGAAGTAGTAGTCACCATTAAAGTTACGGTGTACACACCCGGTGTACGGTATACATGCGAAGGATTGCGGACAAATGAAGTGGTACCATCACCAAAGTTCCACTGGAAACTGCTGATGACGTCGTTGGCTACAGTAGAGTCCTGGAACTGAACCACGGCAGAATCACATATCAGGTAGCTTGGCAAAGATCTAATTAGTGTCTTTACACCTTTTACATGTATTGTATCAGGGCCCGGAACCGGGAAACGGCAGCCAAAAGAATCTTCCAGAATCATTTTAGGCAAATAGTTACCAGGCAACAGGTACTGGTGAGAAGCGGTAGTACCTGCACCAAACTGGGTGTTGCCATCGGTAAAGTCAAAAGTGTACTTCGTAGTATTCTGTGCAGTAGCAATAAAGTTTACAAACAAGGGAGCACAGCCTGTCAGCGGGCCATAAGTGAAGGTTCCAGATGGGCCGTTGATAACAATACGCTTGGTGGCCGTATCCCGGCAGCCACCATTTCCTTCTACTGCCAGTTGCACGGTAAAAATGCCTGCCATCGTGTAAGTATGCGATGGGTTTTGTAGATTGGAGGTATTGGCATCGCCAAAATCCCAACTGCTGATACGGGCATTAATAGATTGGTTGGTAAAGGTGATAAATAGCGGCGGGCAAGTAGTAAAGGAATCACTCAGAAAAAATCTTGCCTTTGCATTAAACACATTGATGTACAACGGCTTTACAATTGAATCAATACAACCTGCTTCGTCTATTACTTTCAAACGGATATTGTAAGAGCCCTCCGCTGTGTATGGATGAACAACATTGGCTGTAGCCGCTGTAGTGCCATCGCCTAAATCCCAGGCCCGTAGCTGTATGTTACCCTGCGATATATCGGTAATGGTTACCGGTGTATTAAGACACACAATGGTATCAGCAGAAACAAAGTTGGCTTTGGGGTCATTGATCTGCACATTTCCCTGCTTGGTGATAGTATCCCGGCAACCGGCGGCATCTACCGTTACCAGCGTTACAGCATAAAGGCCGCCAGTGGTATAAGCATGGGTAAATGGCGGTGCAGTATAAGTATGCCAGCCGGTAGTATCACCGTAGTTCCATATCCATTGTACAATCGGGTTCGATGCATCGGCCCTTGACGAATCGGTAAACGTAGTCAGGTTGCGTACGCACACTTTTTGATACGAACTAAAATCTGCCCGAGGGCCATTTTGCGCCACAGCTACTGGTTTGCTGAGGGTGTCGGTACAGCCATTTAAGTCAGTAATAGTAAGTTTTACATTAAATAAACCCAGCGAACTGTAGCTGTGAACAATGGCTGGAACCGTTGTAGAAGTTGCCCCAAAGCCTTCGCCAAAATCCCAGGAGTAGTTTCGCAGGTTCAGCGGATTGGCAAATGCCAGGAACTTCTTAGCTGTTGACTTACAAGCTATACTATCCTGAATATTAAAGTTTGCTTTTTCATTTAGTACCAACACATTAGCCGTAGCCTCATGCTGGCAGGTACCGTTCGATACTTTCAATTTTACCGTGTATCTGCCGGTATCAGCATATAAGTGGTTAGGGCTAGGTATGGTAGAGGTTCCGCCATCACCGAAAGTCCAGTTATAGGTAAGAGCTCCTTTTGAACGATCCAGGAAAAAATGCAGATTCTGGTTCGAGCAGTCAAACGAATCAACAAACCGGGCTATAGGTGGCTTAATGAAGATGTAGTCAATCTTCTTCAGCGTATCCTTACAACCATTGCGGGTTACAATAAGGGTTACTGTAAAATGCCCGGTATCGTTGTAATGATATTCAGGGTTTTGCTGGGTAGACGTACCGCCATCACCAAATTGCCAGAACCACTCATCGGGCAGTGGAGCTGAGGTAAGGTCAGTAAAGTGAATGGGATCTTGTGCACAGGCAATCAGCGGAGTGGCGGAGAACGCCGTCATGGGTTTGTTACCCACTTTCACCCCTGCCGGAATAGAAATAGAATCTGTACAGCCATTTGCGGCAGTTACTTTCAACTTAACAGTATAAGTGCCTTCAGTGGTATAAGTATGCGAAGGCGAGGGGCCGCTGCCAGTTGAGCCATCACCAAAATCCCATTGGTAGTTTACAATATTTTGACCTGCGGCTGCTACAACCGGGGCAAAAGTGATAGGATAAGGCACACAACCCTGAGCAGGTAAAGGATTGATAGCTGTAATGGACGGTGGCGAAATGATAATGTAGTTTACCCGACGTAGTGTATCCTGACAGCCATTGGTATTTTGTACAATCAGCGTAACGGTATAGGTGCCATTGCTGGTATAAGTATGTGTCGGGCTAAGGGCTGTGGAGGTGCTACCATCTCCAAAATTCCATGAATAGCTGGTGCCACCCGTAGAAGTATTGGTAAAAGTGGTAGTAAGTGGCGCTCTACAAGCAAACAAAATATTTCCTGAGAAGGCGGCCGTGGGCTTAGGATTAACCGTTATGGTTTTGCTGATACTATCCCGGCAAAGGCCAAAATCAGCTATAAGCTTAATGGTATAAATACCCGGATTAGCATACGTATAGGTTGGGTTCGTTGTGGTAGAAGTGCCACCATCACCAAAATTCCAGCTACTAGCTAATAAAGAGGCTGTAGGAGCCGAGTTATTTTGAAGAGAAAATGGAGTACCTGCACAAACAGTTAGTGGCGAACTAAAGTCAGCATCCACTATACCGGCTCTTATCAATCCAGGTTTTACAATAGTGTCGGTACAACCATTTACACTGGTAACTATAAGCGTAACAGTATAAATACCAGGGACGGTATAAATATGCGATGGAGTTGGGCCGCTACCAGTTGAGCCATCTCCAAAGTTCCATTGGTACGTACCCACCGGGCCGGTAGAGGTGCTGGTAAAGCCTACAGTTACAGGTAAAGTACAAGTAGGCGGATTGGTATTATTGAACAAGGCTCTTACACCAGTATAAACATTAATCAGGTTTTGTTTATTCAGCGTTTTAGAGCATCCGTTGCTGTTTCTTACCGTTAGCGTTACATTGAACACACCAGTATTAAGATAGGTATGTGATGGATTTTGCACGTTACTGATGTTACCATCACCAAAGTCCCACTGCCAGTTGGTAATAGTACCCGAACCGGCGGTGCTGGAATCGGTAAAATTTACAGTAAGCGGAAAACAGCCTTGTAAAGGATTTGCCCCAAACTCCACTACCGGGTTGGGAAGTACCACAATGTAGTTGGTCTTAATCATTACACTACTGTCCGTGCCCCGGTAAGCCACCAGCTTTATTGTAAAATTTCCCGACTGGTTGTAAGTGGTAGAGGGGTTTTGTAAAAATGAAATAGTACCATTTCCCAAATCCCATTTCCAGGCAGTAGGGGTGCCAGTGGTAAGGTCGGTAAAAGAAACCCGGATAGGTACGCAACCACCGGTAGGGGTAGCGCTAAAATTAGCATTGAGTTGCTGTGCTTTGGCAGATGGGCAGAAAAATGCACAAAGTACCAGCGGTAGCAGAAGCCACTTAGTAATCATAGAATGAAAGGATATATGCCGTCGAAAATAAGGAAATTTCCGCAGACGAGATTTAGGGTAAAATAGGATCATCGGCAGACAGTTATTTTTTTCGAAGGATGAGCTTTGCCGCTACACCATTAATGGTTTGACTAAAAGTGGTTGCGGTAGAATTAGAAGTAGATACACCCCAGGTACCATTGAGCCGTGATATAGGTAAAGGTGTACCTGCTGCAAATTGTGCTGTCATGGTAATATCACTGATATTGCTGCTCCAGGTACCACTGTAAGTGGCTGCATCTTTTGTACCTATTACTGTATTGTTTTCGTTGAAGATAAACTCGTACCCGTCAAACTGATTTGTAATATCGGTAGAGTCTTGCAGGTATTGTTGCACGGCCCATTTATTGGCTACCAGGTATTCTGTTAATGCATTGCTTTTAATTTTCTCAATTTGTTTTTCGCAACTTGTAAAACTCGTAATAGCAAATAGCACCAGTACAAGAAAGTAGATCCTTCTTTTCATGGAATAAATTGGATTTTGACAGTAGTTGTCTACAAGATATGCCATAACGCAAGATTTTGATCATTATTTCAATACATAACAATAACAGCCATGAAAATCTTCGGAAAAGATTTTTTAAGGCATCAAACAATCGAAATATCTGCTAAGGGGGAGTTTGAGAACGGAACGATGCTAATTTACAAAGCAACTAGTAAACTGTTGTGTAAAGTCAACACAAATCTTTTTGTAACTGAAGTTTTACGAGATAAGGATTGAAATGAAAACCTCTTATTGAGAAGGAAAGGGCACAAAAAATGGAAATTAGTTCTCTAAGCAAAGCTGAAATTTTGGAAATTTGTAAGAGACTAAATTGTCCAAAACACATGCCGTATTTTGGATTTACCCGTTGTTTATTAGAAAATGCAGATAAAAAATATCGTTCAGAAATTAGCGTCCTGGGCACCGCCTGCTTACCAGGAAAGTTATGACAATGCAGGCCTTATCACAGGCAGCACTAGCTGGGATTGTACCGGTATTTTGTGCTCGTTAGATGCAACGGAACCCGTGATTCAGGAAGCTATAGACAAAGGATGCAACTTGATAGTCGCACATCACCCCATCGTATTTAAAGGGCTTAAAACCATAACCGGCAACAACTATGTAGAGCGGACCATCATCAAAGCTATTAAAAATGATATAGCTATATACGCCATCCACACTAACCTCGACAATGTACTGCAT
>CAXTDG010000278.1:0-6487 GCA_964242675.1 uncultured Chitinophagaceae bacterium | reverse complement strand
GGCTATAATGTCCCTGTTCTAAAAGTGAAGCTACTGTAGTAAGTATTTTTTCCTGCTTGGTTACTGGTTCCGTCCTTTTCCCAAAAGACTTCACTGCAACAAATGAAAACACTATTGCTAACGGTATCCACCAAACCAATGCTTTTTTGCTTGTCATATAGGTGATGAAATTTTTCATGTTGACCCCAAAAATAGCGCAAAACTGTTGCGGCAGTCAGGCGTATTTTGCCAATTAACAAAGGATTTTACGGCGTTTTGTTAATCTAACTAAGGAAATCTGTTTCGGTGTTGAGATGTATCTAAAATCCTGCCGGTACTACGTTTACGGCTTTCACAGCAAATAGGTAGGTACAAAAAAATCCCACCAAGTTGGTGGGATTTTTATAAGAAACTTAAAAGATTAATTAGACTTTGTCATTTTAATCGTTTGATTCAGTTTATCGCTTACGATAGTAAGGTTATAATCTCCAGCAGCCAGTGAGGCCAGATCCAGATTTTGTTGGTTAGTACCTTTTTGTAATTGTAGGCTTAATTGTTTAACTGCTTTACCAGCTGCATCTCTGATGATAACTGTTGCTTTAGCAGCTTCCG
Source organism: uncultured Chitinophagaceae bacterium (assembly GCA_964242675.1). GTDB lineage: Bacteria > Bacteroidota > Bacteroidia > Chitinophagales > Chitinophagaceae > JAZKFT01. The sequence continues at coordinate 5,896 of CAXTDG010000278.1, read as the reverse complement.
GTGCTTCAATCATCAGCTTAGTAACTGTTTTAACAGGATTGGGATACAGCGCAGCAACGAAGTTTTTGCTATCCAGATTTACCTGGCGTACATCCGTATAAGTAATTCTTCCTGATGCTTCAACTTGCTTAATACGATAATAAACAGTAGGAACACTGTAACGGCTGATCTGAGCATCAATGGTATTGTATGTGTTAGAAGAACGACCATTACGTAAAGCATCTACTTTCCGTATCTTATTGAATGTACGAGCATCTATACTTGCTTCTACTTCAAAATAAGCATTGTCTTCTTCATTATCCACTGTCCAGGTTAGCTTAGCGTTATCATCGTTTTTATTGGCGATGAAAGAGAGGAATTTAGTAGGGAGGACAATACCCGAAATAGTTGCAGTAGAAGTACCAGTACCTGAACTACTACCATCTTGCGAATAACTGAATTGATTATTAACAACGACTCCTGCAGTTCTTGCATAGTATAAAGAACTTCCATTACTATTTAATAATGTGCTCGTACAATAGAACAGTGCTGCTCCATTTGTACTTGAACCGCCATCAGGTAAACAAACTAGAGCAACATTTTGAGGAACAACAGAGCCACCAGAAAAGGCAACTTCCATTACTTCCATCTCTGTGTTTGAGATAGTAACAATAGGGATAGGCGAAATCGCAGTATAGATTGAATAATTGTAAAAACCACCTTCTGGAACGGCACCACGAGAAATTATCCAATTTGCAGGTGTTAAGAAAGATGAGGTAGTAGAGCGAACAGTTGCTGTAGCGACAGGTGTAACACTACTACTAACACCAATATTAAATTGTAAGGTGCTAATGTTAATATTAGGTAAAGATATATCAGGCCTTATATATATCTTGATACTGTTAGCTGTCGATCCTGGTCCAATAGATGCCCGGACTACTTGGGTACGTGCGTCTAATAAAATAGTAAGAAGTAAAAGAGTTATAAAAATATGTTTCATAAAGTTTGTAGTTAAAATAATTAATTAGGTAATACTTGATTTTTAGAAATAGAAGCATCTCCACCCAGAACTGTATTTAATATAAAGTCTTTATCATTGCTCAGATTGATGTAACGTACTGTTTTATTCATGTTGACATCACCCTGATTGTAACCAGAAACACTTCCTGATGTATTTCCAGACAGGATATTATTCAAAATGAAGTCTTTATCATTTTGTAAATTAATAAATCTAATATTTCCATTACTATTTGCATTACCCCCATACATCATGTTAAACCCACCGGTAGTAGCATAATTACTCCCAGAAACACCTAATATACTTCCAGCAGCAAGTGTAGTGAAATCTAAGTTCGTTGATGGAGCCAAAGCAAGAGATTTAAAGAACCCACCAGCATTGTTTGTAGAGATTGCCAGATGATTTCTATGGCGAAGTGTCACTGTAAAGTCGTTTGGATCAAGATTTTTAAAGTAAACCGGGCTTACTCCATCAATATCAACAACATCACCATCTCTCTGTACAAAAACGGAACGGGTCTGTACCAAAGAGCTGCTAGAAGTTGCGTTGTTTCTTAATTCTACAAACATCCAGTCAACGATATTGTCGTTAACACTTGCCTGGTCAGCAAAAACTGATGCTGCAGCTACTTCCTGAACACCACCATCAAGTGATGCAAAACTGTAAGGGGCATTGCGATAAGGTTCAGTTGTTGGAATGACATTACCACCAGATCTTAAACCATCATTCATAACACCTGCTGATGGATTAGCACCTTGTAGTAGTACACGAGAATTTAACAATACAAAGCGGTTCATTCCAAACAACTGTCCGGTGTTGCTGGCAAGCTGTGCAGTAACTGTATTAGCTGTGTAGTTCTGGTTGCCGCCAGTACGGCTCCAAACACCACCACTGTAACTCATACCGTAAATATCAGTTTCGGTACCAGTAAAGCCAGCAGATGCATCAGCCGGATAGGTAGCAGTACCTGTATAAGTACCACCAGTAACGCCTGTAGTTGATAAAGGCCAATACACATTTGTATAAGATTCAGTGCGGATGTGGGCATTAGGGCTTTTGCCGGCTTTCGCCTGGGCGCTAAGTACCGCATTGCTATAAGTGCCACCACTATGCGTAAGTAATATCGGTGTGTAAGCAGTGCCGATACCGGTAGGCAGCAAAACATTGCTGGCAGCAGCATTACCAATTTCCCGCTGAACCATGCCAGTGCCATTGGTTTCAACAAACTTAGAGACAGCCATACCGGTAGTAGCAGCTGCATTAGCTAAAGTGAAGTTGAAATTTCCAGCCTGAATTTTACCGTTGGTAAAAGTTAGGGAAGTACCGATACGAACATTTCCGGTAAGGGCTACATTGGCGGTATTATCTACTTCCAGATTTGGAATGGTGTAAGCATTGGTTGCTGCACCGCCATTGTTCATATTTACACTTTGCAGTGTTGTGCCTTTCAGCAAAATTTTCCCGGTGCCTTGTATACTGGCATTACTGGTAAGGTCGCCCTGAACAGTAACTGTGGCTCCAGGTTCAATAAAAAAGGTAGCATTGTCAATATACAGCTGAGCTTTTGAACACAGGCTGCAGCCAACAGCCAGGCAAAAAACAGGTATAATACGTTTCATAAGCATAAATGATTAGTATTAGATGGGTTTAGTTGATACGTTTAAGAACTTTTACGGTTTTTATTGACTAAAAAAGCGATATAAGTTAGTTTGTTTGAATGGGTTGCAAATTATACTAAAAAAAAATTCAAGGGAAGTTTTTCTTAACATTTATAATTAAAAGAGCTATATGGTTAATTACGTGTGGATATTGTAGTGTTATGAATAAGTGGTAATTAAATTACTTACATAAAAGTAGCTGATGTGTAAGGAGGTGCAAAGTCTGATTGAGTAAATCAACATTTTCGGTAAATATTGACTCGTGAAATTCCAGAATTGAGCATCGATGATAGTTCAGTCTTAAGTCGTGGTTATTACGAACATAGATACACTTTTTCAAAAATTTTTTTTATACAGAAAAGCATCTTCCTCTTCAAGCTAGTGAAGCACCTCTTTCTTCATTTTGAGATAGTGTAAAATAGCGGTTTAAAAGAATTCTATTTTTCCTGACATTTACAGCCTTAAAAATAAAACGATAATGGCTTTAGAAATAAAGGTACCTGCCGTAGGTGAAAGCATCAGTGAAGTAACGCTTGTAAAATGGATGAAAAAGGATGGCGATTATGTAAACCGGGATGAAGTAATAGCAGAACTGGAAAGCGAAAAAGCCACATTTGAAATAAATGCTGAACAGGCTGGTGTTTTAAAGACTATAGCCCAGGAGGGGGATACACTTAAAATTGGTGATGTAGCTTGTAGTATAGACACAGAGGCTGCAAAACCGCAAGCACAAGTAGAAACCGCAGCGCCTACAGTAGAAAACCAGCCAGTTAAACAAGCTGCTGAAGCAACTTCAAAATCTATTGCCGTAACCCCACCACCTGCACAGGCACCTGCTACCGACATAAAAGCTTCACCGGTAGCAGCGGCCATGATAGCTGATAAAAAAGTAGATACAACTGGTATTAATCCATCGGGCAGCAACGGAAGGATAATGAAGCAGGATGTGATGGCAGCACTGCAAAATCCGGGAAGGGCAGTTGATAAGCCACTCTTTAGCCGGGAGGATAAGCCCGAAAAAATGAGTAATCTGCGCAAAACCATCAGTCGCCGGTTGGTAGAAGCTAAGAACACAACGGCTATGCTTACTACTTTTAATGAAGTAGACATGAGCCGCATTATGGACCTGCGAAAACAATACAAGGATGGTTTTACCAAAAAGCATGGCGTAGGGCTTGGCTTCATGAGTTTCTTCACTAAAGCTGTCACTTTTGCCCTGCAAGACTGGCCTTCGGTAAATGCCTACATTGATGGTGAAAATATTTTATACCACAACTACTGCGATATCAGCATTGCAGTGAGTGCCCCCAAAGGTTTGGTGGTGCCGGTGATTCGTAATGCGGAAAGCCTGAGCATGGCTGAAATAGAAAAGAAAGTGGTAGAACTGGCTGGCAAAGCCCGGGAAAATAAACTGACGATTGAAGAAATGACGGGCGGAACCTTCACCATTACCAATGGCGGTGTATTTGGTAGCCTTATGAGTACACCAATCATCAATATTCCGCAAAGTGCCATATTGGGTATGCACAAAATACAGGAACGGCCAATGGCTATAAACGGACAAGTAGTTATAAAGCCGATGATGTACTTGGCCCTAAGCTACGATCACCGCATTATTGATGGTCGGGAGAGTGTAAGCTTTTTGGTTAAAGTGAAGGAGTTGCTTGAAACCCCTGAACTATTATTGTTTGGCAAAGACCCAGTAAAAACTTTACTGGAAGTATAAACAGACTTTTATATACTTCGCTTATCTTAGCCACCTAACTAAATTTAATGAGGAAAATTATTCTGATTTTAATGCCTGTGTTTTGCATGGGCATTTTTTCTTGCCAGAAAGAGCTAACCTTAGACGGTAATAACTCCAATTCAGGAAACGGAAATACAATACCTGGCAGCACAAATGGTGATTTGCTAATAAAAAGCTATGGTAAGGTGCAAAATAGCCCGGATTCTAATGTTATCTATTACAGCTATAATGCTTCTAAACAATTAACCGCAATGCGGATTATTACGTTTACCAGTTCTGCAAACAGTTCAACAAATAGCTGGACTGGCTTTGAGCGTAACGCCGCCGGGCTTATTGTTCGTAAAAAGCAATATATCGTTTCGTCTATGCTGCCTATTCCAGCAGATACGGCTATATTTGATTATTACTATACTACTGGTGTCAATCCACAAATAAAGTATAGTATCAGTACGGTAAGTTTATTTGGTTTTTCCACTACAGACAGTACCATTTATACCTATAACTCTTCAGGAAAAGTGACATTGGCCACTCATTATATGTCTAGTTTACTTACTGGTGGTTACGATTTAAGCCAGAAATATTTATATAGTTACGATGCAGCAGGCAACTGGATAAAGCTGGAACAAAACAGTGTAGTAGGCGGCGTAATGACGCTTATAAACACTACCACTTTTACATATGACAGCAAAACAAATCCGCTAAACTATACAGAAGCTGAGGCTATAGCAATTTCAGACGGCCCTGCAACATCCCAAAATACGACAAGCTCAAAAAGTGTAAGTTCGGTAGCGGGCACACTTCAAGTTAATATTGCTATCAATTATAATACTGCTGGTAAGCCAGCTACTGCAAAGCAAACACAATCATTTAGTGGAGCAACAACCATAACGGATATTACTTTTTATTATCAGTAAATTGTCCTTACAAAAGATAACTGCTCTTACCAATCTTTAGATTTGCCAATAAAACTTTTTAGTTTCATTAGCCCTGCATCTTTGCGGGGCTTTTTTTATGAGCCGATTTCATTCTTACATACAGACAGCCCGGCAGATGCTGGCAGAGTACAGTGGTAGCTTGCCGTTTGCACCGTATGCAAAAGCTTTTTTTGCAAAAGAAAAAAAGTATGGCAGTACCGATCGTCGACAGATCAGCGCTTTATGCTATAATTATTTTAGGGCAGGAAAGGCTTTGGGAAATATGCCGGATGAAGGAACAATGCTTAATGCTACTTTTTTGTGCGAAACAACTTCCTCCCAATTATTGGAAGCATTGCGGCCTGAATGGAATGCCAATATTCATTTATCGCTACAGGAAAAAATTGATTTAGCAGGTTTGCCTTTTGACAAAGAGCAGTTATTCCCTTTTAAAAACGAAATAAGCAATCAGCTATCACAGGAAGAATTTTCGTTGTCATTTCTTATACAACCCAGCCTGTATTTGCGGGTAAGACCCGGCCACAAAAAGGCAGTTCTGCAAAAATTGGAGGCTAAAAAT
>CAXTDG010000277.1:0-6493 GCA_964242675.1 uncultured Chitinophagaceae bacterium | reverse complement strand
GCTGGGGGCAAAACGCGGATGTGGGGATTCGTATGCCTACGGGCGGTGGCTTTGGTGCCGGGCCGTTTCACAGCCCAAGCAATGAAGCCTGGTTTGTGCATACACCCGGCCTGAAAGTAGTGTATCCAGCTACGCCGGAAGATGCGAAAGGCTTGCTGATAGCAGCTTTCAACGATCCTAATCCGGTAATTTACTTTGAGCACAAAGCATTATACCGCAGCATAAGCGGTGCAGTGCCAGGTGGCTATTACGAAACGGAAATTGGTAAAGCCCGTATAGTTCAGGAAGGTGAAAGCCTAACCATCATAACTTATGGGGCTGGGGTACATTGGGCAACAGATTATCAAAACCGGCATTCCGGCTTACCTCTATACATTCTCGACCTGCGAACGCTGTTACCACTAGATTACGACGCTATCAAAAATGCAGTAGCCGCTACCGGCAAAGTTTTAATATTACATGAAGATACCTTGACTGGTGGAGTTGGTGGCGAAGTAAGCGCCTGGATTGTGGAGCATTGTTTCGAGTGGCTGGATGCACCGGTAATGCGTTGCGCCAGCCTTGATACGCCGGTACCTTTTAATACAAAACTGGAAGAACAGTTCGTGGCAAAGAGTCGACTACACCAAATGGTACAGCAATTACTTAATTACTAATTTCGGTATTCAATTAATTCTAAAAGTAAGAATTCTTCTTATTTACCTGTTATTCTTTGCCTCTTTAATATAGCTATCCACCGTTTATCCCATTTTGCATTTTTAAAAGCTGTGACCGCAAATAGTTTCGTTCTATAATTTTTTATCTCTTAAAACGAAAATGTATGCAAACTGGAAATGTAAAAATGCTGGCTTGGCTGGCAATAGTATTATTCATTTTTTCTGCCTGTACAAAAAACAAAGTAAAATGTACAGGTACCGCTGAAAAAACTTTCACCGCAACCGGATTCAATAAAATAAAAGTGTCGGATAACTTCCATGTGTCTGTTACCAGCGGAACTACTTTTTTGGTGAAAGCAAAGGGCTGTACCGAAAACGTAAATGACCTGGTGGTAGCTACCAACAACGGTGGTTTACTGACCATACAATATAGTACTACCAACCATGTACACAACGAGACATTAGACATTATTATTACTATGCCTGAATTAATCATATTACAGGCAGATGGCGTATCAAAGGTGTCGGTAGTTGGTTTTCAACAGCAATCTTTCTACCTGCGAACCGAACTCGCCGGTGCGTCAGAAGTAAACATAACCGGGGTGCCGTACGAACTGACTTTCTCTTTATCAGGTACATCCAAACTCAATGCATCTGGCACTACCGATGGGTTGTATGGCCAATTGAATGGTGCTTCATCTCTCAGTGCTTATGGGTTGGTTTCCCGTCATACAGATATTAACGCTTCGGGTGCAGCAAAAGCTTCTGTTACTGCACAAGACAAATTAATGATAGAAGCCTCCGGTGCCAGTGTAGTTCGTTACAAGGGCAACCCACTACAGATATATACAGAAACAAGTGGTACTGCAAAAATCATTAAAGAATAAATTTAAAAAATTGGTTAAGTAGCAATCTAATACCTGTAATCGTCTGAAACAAAGCCACCTTCAAAACGAGGTGGCTTTGTTTTTACTAAAAGGAAGTAAATTTTTCATTGGAGAATATGAATAGATATGTATTATTTTAAGACTTCTTTGCAGACATCAGGCTGCTTACTTATATTTAAATCTCAAACCTTACCAACGCTTAAAGCTGTGCAGCAAGACCAAACGCTAATAGAAGACTTAAAAGGAAGTGCCGGAAAGCGACAATCGGCTGAAGGCAGATTATACCAACAGTATCGTTACTTTATAGATGAAGGCTGCCGAAAATACGACCTTGCTGAGCAGGATAGTTTTACTGCTTATAGCGATGCTGTACTTTCTCTTATTCAGAATGTGCGTCAGGAAAAATTCGATGGCCGTTCTTCTCTCAAAACCTACTTGTACCAGATTTTCTCTAATAAATGTGTTGACATTGTACGACATAATACGACCAATAAACAGCAAGCCAACCGTGGCATAGCGGTAAATGAAGATTTGCTGTTGCAACTGCCTGATGGTACCAGAAGTATTATTGAGAACCTGATTACCCGCCAGCAGGCAGATGTAATGCAGCAACAACTATCAGCCATGGGCGATAAATGCCGGGAAATATTACTAATGTATGAGGAAGGCCTAACAGATCGGCAGATAGCCGAAGAAATGGCCTATCAAAATGCAGCAGTAGTAAAAACGACCCGGCTCCGCTGCCTCGACAAATTGCGGGAAAAAGTATTGAGCCTGATGCAAAGAAATTAGGCTTGGCTATGAAACACATTTTTAAGATTATTGAAAAAGGGATTGAACTAAAATGAACGAGACATTAGATTATATTGAATCTTATTTTGAAAATGGCCTAACAGCCGAAGAGCGAATGCGTTTTGAGCAACGCATTTCAACCGACACATCCTTTGCTAATGAAGTGGCTTTTTATATACAGGCCCGGCAAGCGCTGCGGAATGAATTGGTGCAGGATAAAGAAAAAAGCTGGCAATCAGTACCAGCAGTAGCGCCCAAATTAGCTCCTGTTATTCCCATAAAAAAGCCATCGCCGTTACGACGCTGGATGGCTGTGGCAGCAGGTGTGGTTGTAGTGCTGGGTATATCAATTGCCTTTTTGTTAAGTAATACAAATAGCGCTGTACAATTAGCAAAAAGTTACTCTGATTCTGCTTTTGAGCAACTAAGTCTTACCATGGATGCCAGTCGGGACAGCCTGCAGCAAGGCATTGCAGCTTATAATGCTGGTAAGTGGGATGAGGCTGAAAAATTGTTCGATGGAATATATACTGCCCATCCAGATACACTGGAAGCTTTAAGATTAAGTGGAATTGTTTCCTTTAAGAAAAAGAATTACGATAAGGCAATCAGCCGTTTTCATGAATTGGCTACTCACCAGGAATTATTTTTTAACCCTGGCCTTTTTTACCAGGGAATAACTCTGCTGATTCGCAATAGCAAGGGTGATAAAGAACAAGCCCGGTTGTTATTGCAACAAGTAGTAAATGGTAATTTGGATGGTAGTAAAGAAGCAAATAAGATGTTACAAGAATTGAAATAAAAATCCCCTTAAAACATGACCCTGTTACTCCTTATTATCCTTGTCTTACTTATCCTTATTTTATATTGGCTGTTGCAGACCCGGAAACGAGGGCCGTACAGAGAACCGTTGCCATTACCATCACCAGATTTACCCAAGCGAAGTAGCAGCCGACCATTGGGAATAGACCTAACAGGTGCACCGCCTTTCAACCGGGATGAAAATCTGCTGCTTATGCTGCGGCCTGGTTACAGCTTGAAACAGTTGGAGGAATTTATACGGAGTTATTATCCCAGATTATATGAACAAAAAGGGTTTGTAGTAACGCCCTATTGCCACTCCTGCGACAATATGATTTTTACGGTAGAGGGGCTTACATATTCACATTGCACAACAGAACCGCCTCCCCATATTCCAAATCCCCAACCGCCCGGATCCAAAGCAAGTGGCGATATAGGGCCGGTTTTTGCTTCACCTAACTACCGATTTACTGTTCGAAAACCATCTGACCGAAATAGATATTCAGATGCTTATAATGTCGTTTACCCCAGTACCGAGGGTGAGCCTGTATTGGTTGCGGTGTTGGATACTGGTGTAGATGAATATGTGGCCCGTCCATTTGAACCGAAACCTGTTTCGCACTGTGCAGGTACATGGGGAACAATAGGATATAATGTGATAGCTGATAAGAGCATTACGACAGATGATTATCAAGACCAGAATGGTCACCCTAACCATGGAACTCCAGTAGCTGGATTTATTCTTCGTTCGGCTGCTACTACCAAAACTGAAACGCCGCCAAATGTAAAAATACTCCCTGTAAAGGTACTCGATCAAGATGGAAATGGTAGCCTCCTGCAAGTGCTTTGCGGTATGGCATACGCTAAAAATGCTGGTGCAAGAATTTTGAATGCAAGTTTTGGTTTTTATGCAGCTAAAGAAGAACAGGTAGCTTTTTACAAAGAGTTTATTGATAAAATAACGGCTGACAATACACTCATCATAGCCGCCGCTGGCAACTGGAATGAAGAGCAAAGTGAAACAATGATACAGAACGAGCATATTAGGGAAACCGATGTTCGTAACCTGGATAAAAACCCTTTTTACCCGGCTGCCTTTTCAGATAAAAATGATCATATAATAGCTATCACAACAGTGCATAAAACTGGTGAAACTGAATTTGCCGTAGCGGAACATCAAAATTATTCCGCAAGCAGAGTACAGGTAGGTGTAGAAGGGGATAAAGAAGATTTCTTTTTACATCCTTTCAAAACCAGCGGAGGCAGGCCCTCATGGATTGGGAGCTCTTTTGCAACGCCTATGTTCACCGGACTGGTTGCTGCCACCTACCGCACTTATCTTGATCTTGAAACCGTAGATGGAAACTACAGTCGGGAATGTTATTTAAAATGGTTGCAGGACAATGGACACTTAGCGGAATATGCTGCTCCGCAATTGCAAAGCCCTAGTGATAATACTGCTGACCAAGTGCCGCACCTGCTGCTTAAAAGTGATTTATCTGACACGTTCGTAGAAACAGGTAACAGAGAAGCGACAGCGGCCGTTTTTTCCTAAAAAGGCGTTCAAAAATTTTTCTAAATAATTAATACTGGTTTTAATGAAATTAGTAGAAAAGCTATTGCTGACAAGCTGCCTGATGGCAGCTTGTTTTGCAGGTATTGGCCAGTATAACAGGCAGCAGTGGGTCGCTCAAATTGATACTATCCATACAGATAATAATTTATACCCGACGCCTGCTTCTAAAGAACAAGAGCTAAAAAACTTATATCAGCAATTTGAGCAGCAAAAACTACCAAAAGATTCGGTGTGTGCACGGATGCTACATCGGATAGGATTGTACGAGTCACAAGATGATCATCTGGAAACAGCTATTACGTATACCAAGAAAGCCTATTTCATCAATAGTAGTGGCAAGCCTGATTGTAGCCTGTCTTATTCCGCTAAAAACTGTTTCAATCTTGGCGTTTACTACCGAGACATTGGCAACCCTCACTTGGCTCAATATTATTTCACTACTGCCAAAGACCTCATTTTTACAAAGAAACTGTACACAAACCCCGACCGGGCAAATGAGTACTACGATTGTTGTATGGACCTTAGTAAAATGTACACCCACCAGGGCAAATACCAGGAAGCTTATAACCTGGCATTAAACACATTGCACCAGCAAAAAAAAATTATTTGCACTAATAATGAAATACCTGTAATTCAGTTTTGGGCAGCTTTTTCGGCAAAAATGCTTGAAAAGTATACGGAATCAGAAAGACTGCTACGCTTAGCAGAGAGTAGTTTTTACCCACCGGATGGTAGTGGGTATTGGTACCTTTGTGAAGAACTTGATGCAGCTTTAGCTGTTTCTAAAAGAAGAAACGATATAGCCAGACAAATTTTGAAACAAGCAGCAGATACCGCTTCCCGATATAAAGACACTTATAACCTATGCTCTATACTAACTAGTACAGCCAATTTTTACACCGAGCAATTAAAAGACTTTAAAACGGCAGAAAAAATTTTCCTACAGGAAAAAGTTTTACTGGATCGAACAGGTTTTACCAGTGCACTGCCAGAGCTATACATGAATCTGGGACATATTAAAAGTCTGATGTGGAATCAAAAAGCATCGCTCAACTGGTTTCAAAAAGCTTTGCAAATACAGTCCGGGCCGTATGCGAAAAAATCAGTTTTAGAAAATCCAGGTTTTGATCAATTGGTTTCTCAACCCAATGAGGCAAGCATATTTATCTGCATGCGGGATAAAGCCGAAATGCTGCTTCGCTGCTACCGGGAAAATAAGGATAAAGCTTATTTGAAAACTTCTGCGCAATCGTTCAAGCTGGCCGATTCGCTCTTTACGCATATGCGGCACAACCAAACCGGCGATGAATCGAAGTTGTACTGGCGGTCAAAAACCCGGAAATATCTGGAACAAGCGCTGGAAATGTGCTATGTAAAACAGGATGCCGAACTGGCTTTTTATTATATGGAAAGAAGCCGTGCCGTACTGCTGAACGACCGGCTGAACGAAATAGGAGCCAGCCGTTTTTTACCAGAAAAGATTCGGCAGCAGGAGCAGGAATTGAAAGAAAAAGTAATAGCTGCTGAATATGATTTGTCCAGGCATCCAGTGCAGAATGCTAGGTACAACGACGTACTGAACAAAAAAATAATAGCTGATAATCAACTATCCGACTTTATTGCCAAACTGGAAACCGGCAACAAAGATTATTATCGGTATAAATACGCTGACTCAACACCTGCGGCAGGTAGTCTGAAACAGTATTTGCAGCAGCATGACCAGCAATGGGTGCAATATTTTGTAAGCGATTCGTTGCTTTTTGTACTGTATGCCGATGGAC
>CAXTDG010000276.1:0-6495 GCA_964242675.1 uncultured Chitinophagaceae bacterium | reverse complement strand
AGTGCTTACCATATTACCCGCCTGTTTATCGATGAAATGATGGAACAACGTAGCGGTCATATTTTCAACCTGTGTTCAGTAGCTTCAACCAAGGCGTATGACAATGGTGGCAGCTACAGCATCAGCAAATTTGCGCTACTTGGCTTTAGCAAAAACCTGCGGGAAGAAATGAAACCTTACGGCATAAAAGTTACGGCCGTTATTCCCGGAGCTACCATGAGCAATAGCTGGGCCGGTGCTGGCATTGACCCACAGCGGATTATGGAAGCAACCGATGTGGCACAAATGGTGTACGTTGCATCACAATTATCGGCGCAGGCAGTGGTGGAAGATATTGTGCTCAGACCTCAACTGGGCGACTTGTAGCAGAAAGAGATATGCCGATGTAGTTTCCCATTTTTAACTACTCAATACCTAACAAAAACTCCTGCTGGCATGGTGAAAAATATTTTTTTTACGCTGGCCATCGGCCTCTTTTTTATTAAAAATATCAGTGCACAAAATAGTTATGCTGATAGCCTTATCAAGTGGCTCAACCATCATCAGGTTGATTCATTATGGATATTAAATGCCCACCGTGTTAGTTATCGCCTTAGCGAAACAGATGTAAAAAAATCGTTTGCTTACTACGAAAAGGTTTCCGCCGCCAGCGATAGCCTTAATTTTTTATACGGCAAATCGTTGGCGCAAATCAACCTGGCCCTGCTACTATTCAACTCGGCCAATTTTGATGCCAGCAACCAGGCCTATTTTAAGGCAATGGGATATGCCGAAAAAGGCGGCTTCGAAAGGCTGGTAGCCGTATCGCTCAACAACATTGGCGAAAATTTCAAAACACTTAGCGACTACGATAAGTGCCGGGAATACACACAACAGGCTATTGCCATCAATAAAAAGCTAACCGCAGGCCGTGGCGTTGCCATTAATTACGAATTGCTTTTTCGGTGCGATATGGATGAGGGCAAATACCAGCAGGCGAAAACGCATTTACAGGCAGGCATTCAGTACGCCGAAGACTCTAAAGACAGCTATGTTATTTCGCCCTACTACCTCGGGTTTGGCAAGTTGCACCAGGTGGCCCATCATCCTGATTCGGCTGCATTTTATTTTAATAAAGCCTTAGAGGAAGCCAAGAAAGAAGGCGACCTGCGAAATGAATACGAAGTGTACCTGGGCCGTAGCAACTCCGGGCTGGATAAAAGTAGTCAGCAATTTGCCGACCTGCACCTGGCTTTGCAAATAGCTAAAGAAACGGAATACCTGAAAGGCATTGCCGATGTAGCCGACCAGCTTTCGAAAATGTATGATGGGCAGCAAAACAAAGATTCAGCACTGTTCTATTTCCGCATTTACCGTTCTGCTTCCGACTCGCTGTTTTCAGAAAACAATAAACGCAATGTTATCATTAAGGAATCGGAATGGGTGCTCCGCAAAAAGGATTTTGAAAATAGCCACCTGAAAAATATTTCCACCCTACAACAAAAGGAAATTGTAACTAAGAATAGTTTGCTTATTGGTGGTGCGGTTACGCTGGTGCTGGCTATTGCCTTAGGTATATTGGCCTTTGCCATCACCCGGTCGAAAAACAAAAGAATAGCAGCCGAAAAAAAGAAACAGGAGGCTGAACTAAAGAGCCAGATGACCGACCTGGAATTCAAAGCGTTCAAGGCTCAATTAAACCCGCATTTTATTTTCAATTACCTCAATTCTGTTTCAGGCTATATCCTGCTCAGCCAGCCCGAAAAGGCATCGGGCATGATTATGCGATTTAGCAAAATGCTGCGAAAGGTGCTGCAAAACAGCGAACAAAATGAAGTGCCACTATCGGACGACATTAAAACCATTGAGCAATATATAGCGCTGATGAATGAGATAGCTGTTCCGCCATTTACGTATAGCATTAATGCTACGCCAGAACTGCAAGCCTCTAATAAACAAGTACCACCACTATTCATTCAGCCCTACGTAGAAAACGCAGTGATTCATGGGCTGAAACATGCTGAAAGCGATGAACTATTTCTCTCCATTGATTATTTGCAAAACGGTACTGCGCTGGAAGTCATCATCTCCGATAATGGCATCGGCTTTCAACCGGCAACAGTGCAGAACCGGATGGCGCAAAACAAGGAAGTGCACTTAGGCCTGTCGCTAACCGAAAAGAGAATAAAAGTATTTGCCGAGAAGAATGGTTACGATGCTGTCATCCGTTTTTCTCCACTGTATCCTAATTCGCAGGAGCCGGGTACTAAAGTGCAGATAATTATTGATCGGTTTTTTGGGTAGTAATATTTACAAAAGGAGAACAGGTAAAAACGTTTCCGCTTTTACCTGTTCTCTTTTCATTTTCTTATTTGTATCAACTAAATCTACCGTATCAGCAACACCGTCAATTTATTTTCCATAGCCCTGCCTTTATAATCTATAGCGGTGGTGTACACTACATAAGCTGCAGCAGGTGCAGGGTTGCCGTTGATGGTTCCATCCCAGCCTTTACTGAAATCAGTAGTGTAAAATAACCGCTGCCCCTGCCGGTTGTAAACGGATAACTGGTTGAATTTGCTAATACCTACTGGAAACACTTTCAACAGGTCATTTTTCCCATCGCCATTGGGCGTAAAGCCAGAGGGCACGTACAGTTCCGGCCCCTTGAAACGACGTACCATTATTTTGCTATGAGCATCACAGCCCTTATCAGTCATCGCATCCATCTGGTACAACTGGTCTTTTACCATAATAGCTACCGGGTTTTCAATATGGGCATCATTCAATCCCAGGGCAGGTGTCCAGGTATAAGCTACATTTTGTCCACCATGGGCGTTTAGTTGCAGTGGTTCGTCCCAGGCTACAATGGTATCATGGCCGGCAAAAGCCGTATTATCATAAATGGCAAATGGCCGCACCACAGTGTCTTTACAACCATAGCTGCTTATACCTATTACAGTAAAGGAGTGGTCGCCCCTTACACGATATGTTTGGGTAATGATTGCCATATTTTGTTTCAGGCCACCACCAAAGTTCCAGTACCATTTATCTACCGTATTCAGCAGGTCAGTAGTTTGGTAGCGAATAGTTCGAAACACGCAGGAATCATTAATAGAAATAGCAATCTGTGGCTTAGCCGTTACAGAAAACAGGCTGTCTTTTTCATTACTCAGGCAACCATAGTTCGTTTCTACTTTCAACTTTGCCTGGTGTGGGCCAGTAGCTAAAATGGTAATAGGATTTTGTAAAGTAGAAGTATTGGCCGGGCTATCAAATTCCCAATACCATTTTACAACACTTTCATCAGCGGGAGCAGTTTCTGGCAGGTAAGATACATCGGTCAATTTCACTAGTTCATTATCGCACAAAGGAGCACTCAGTTTTAGTGCAGCAGTAGGCTGATAGCGGATATTAATAAGAGCACTGCTGGTATCAGATACACAACCCTCCACTGTTTTCACCACCAACTTCACCGGTAATGCCCCGGCAATAGTGGGCACATAGGTATTTGGCGCCTGCGTTTGCAAAATGGTGCCATTGGCATTCCACCACCAGCTGTTGATGGTAGTTGCATTATTAGGTACATAAGAGGTGTTGGTAAAAATAATCGGCGTTTGGTTCTGGCAAATAACCTGTGGGTACGTAAAGCTGGCTACTGGCTGTGGTAATACGGTAACAGGAATCGTTTTTTGAGCAGCACACAAACCGGCGTTTTTTACCTGTAGTATAATGGAGTAGCTACCTGCTGCTACATAGCTTTGGGTTGCAGAGGTATCAGTACTGGTTTGGTTATTTCCCAACAACCAGTTGAATGTTGCATTATTCAGGTTGGTAGTAGTGTTTGTAAAAACGTAAGCATTATTTGCAAGGCATTGCCTTACCTGGTTGATACTAAAATTGACAACCGGCGTAGGAATCACATTCACTGTAATTCGTTTTCGGAAACTTTCGCAGCCAAACAGAATTTTTTGAGTGACGTAATAATAAAAAGTACCAGCCGTAGCAGTAGAAGGTATAGGTGCCGTAGGGCTGCCCACACCACCCGTAGCAGTGGTGTACCACAGCAAATCATTGCCCGCAGAAGCGGTGGCTGTCAGGCGGGTAGCAGTTTGAAACTGGCAGTAATTGTATTCGTTTTGTGCCACCGGCGTATCTGGCACGGGCAGTGGTACCACATTAGCCTGCAAAGTATCCCGGCAGCCATAGCCAGGGTAGGGCTGCACATCTACATAAAATGTTCCGCTGGTGGCCGGTGCTGGCGATAGCGTAAGCGTACGCTGAGTACCCAACACAGTTGTCATAGCACTATTATACCAGGTATAGTGTTGAAAGCCATACGGCGCATTTAGAATCAGCGAATTGGTTTCTACGCAGTAGGGAGCCGTAGCCATAATGTTGGAGCAGGCGCTACCTACATCTAAATAAGCATATCCAAAATGCCCGCCCAGCGTACAATCAGCCGTTCTAAATTCCAGCCGCACGGTGTGGCCGCCCAGTCCGGCAAATTGCAGCGAAGCAGGTGTCCAGTCTTTGTACAGTACCGTAGAACTATTAGGCGCTGGCACAAACCCCGGAATACCGCCTGTGGAAACGTAGTCGAACGAAGCACAGTTGATAGTGTTGCCCGTAACTACATCGTAGGCCGTTACAAAAAAACGGGGCTGTTCCTGCCCGGCATGGTTAGGGTTTTCAAAAACTACTGCATAGAAATAGGTAAACGTAAACGTATCAATAGCAGAAGGCACTACGAAGGTATAAGACAATCCTTCGGCCTGTGACCCGGTACTTTGATTACCCAGCCTTACAGAGTAGTTGCCGCCATACGGGCATAGTCTGGGGAAACCACCATACGGATCGTTGGTAGGCAACGTACTGGCCGAAATGATTTCGTGCCGGCCCGATACCGGGGCCGAAGGATTGAGCGTCATAACATTTTGCGTACCTACTGCCCTTACCGAGCCTATAAAACAGTCCCAGTTAGTAAAGTCGCCAGATTCAAAATCAATATTGGGCGGGCAGGTTTGAGAAAAAGTAGCTTGCAGGCAGCTAAAGGCCAGCAGTGTTAGTAGCAGCGTTAAGGGTTTCATTAACGGGCAAAGATTTAGAGTTGGTCAAGCAATTTTAAGGGGCTGTGCAATATACCTGTTTTTTATATTTTAGCTTATTTGCATAGGCAAATAAGCTACGCCTTGCTCTGACAGAGTACCACCAAACAATGCTGCACAGTATAGTAAGGTGGGAGAGACAAGATTCAAGGAGCAAGGTTCAGGAATCAAGGAACAAAAGAAAAGTAGAAACAGCTTGATGCCAGGTCAAGGAATACGCCTGACTCCGCTTTGTATTTACCTTGAGTCTTACCTCTTGCCGCCTGAACCTCGAACACTGCTCTTTGATTCTTGTACTAACCCGTGGGTTACTTACAACTGTTAGTTACAATAAAGTGATGGGCGGTATTGCAATCCGCATTTTTTCCCACCATATTTGCACATATTTTAAAACTAACAAAACCATGATCACCAAACGCCTTTCGGGTCTGTTTGCGGTAGCAGTGCTACTTTTACTGGCTTCCTGCGGCAAAAAAAATCCAAGTTATACCAAGTACATTCCTAAAGATGCCAACTACGTAATAGGCGTAGACGTTCGTAGCATCATGGAAAAACTGGACAAAGATTCTTTGAGTGTAGAGAAAATAATGGCCTCCTTCAAAGACGAAACCAGCACCGAGAAATATGCTAAAGGGTTGGAAACCTACAAAGAATTTAAAGATGCTGGTATTGACTGGACCAGCCGGGTGTACATCGCTGCTTCGCTTACCGGCAGCATGATGGGTGGCGGATCGTTCAGCGGCAATGCAGAAGTAGTAGCCGGCCTGAAAGATGCCAAGAAGTTTGAGGAGTTTTTGAAAAAACAACCCGATACGAAGGATATTAAAAAAGGTGACGGCTTTTCTTACACTGGTGATGCTGATAAAATTATTGGCTGGAACGACGATGCTGTGATTTTTGTATCCGCTCAAAGTAGTTCTTCCAACGATTACATGAGCGATGATAGCACTGGCATGAGCAAACCACAAAGTGCTACCAATGCAACCGCTTCTGCTGATTTGCTGAAAAAGTTCTTTAAGCTGGATAAGAAAGAAAGTATTGCTGAAGCCGAAGGTTTTGGTGACCTGCAAACTAAAAAAGGCGATGTAGTAGTATATAGCCAAACCGGTAACCTGGCTAAGAGCTTTCCCATGCTATCTATGTTTCCGAAAGTGGCTGAGTTTATGAAAGGCTACTCCACTTCTACCCTCAATTTTGAAGATGGTAAAGTAGTAACAGAATCTACCGGCCACCTGGGCAAAGAAGCTACCGACTTTTTGAAAAAATATGCTGGGCCAAAAGTTGACTGGAGCCTGGTTGAAAATTACCCTTCCAGCAATGTTGATGGCGTTGTTGCATTTAGCTTCAACCCTACACTTATTCCGGGTTTAGTGCAATATCTGGGTTTTGAAGGCCCGGCCAATATGGG
>CAXTDG010000275.1:1967-6496 GCA_964242675.1 uncultured Chitinophagaceae bacterium | reverse complement strand
CATCGTTACCTAATACCTGTGCAGCAATCATGGTCAGCGCTTCGCATTGTGTAGGGTTTACTTTGCCCGGCATAATGGATGAACCTGGCTCGTTGTCAGGAATAAATAATTCGCCAATACCGCTACGTGGGCCACTGCTCAACATGCGAATATCGTTGGCAATTTTCATTAAGCTAACCGCCACTGTTTTCAACGCACCGTGAGCTTCCACAATAGCATCGTGTGCTGCTAATGCTTCAAACTTATTTTCAGCGGTGATGAATGGTAAACCGGTCAACTCTGCAATGTGGCGAGCTACATTTTCTGAATAGCCTTTTGGGGTATTGATGCCAGTACCAACTGCTGTTCCGCCTAGTGCCAATTCGCTCAGGTGTTCTAAAGTGTTTTTAATAGCCTTTAATCCATGGTTTAGCTGGCTTACATAACCACTCAACTCCTGGCCTACAGTGAGTGGTGTAGCATCCATAAAGTGGGTACGACCAATCTTTACCACATGCATAAAAGCCTTGCTTTTTTCGGCCAACGTATCCCGCAATTTTTCAATGCCGGGAATAGTAGTTTCCATCAAAATTTTATATGCTGCAATGTGCATGGCCGTTGGGAAAGTATCATTGCTGCTCTGGCTTTTATTTACATCATCATTCGGGTGCAGGAACTTGGTTTTATCTTCCAGGCTACCGCCATTTATTACATGCCCACGGTAAGCAATTACCTCGTTGGCGTTCATATTACTCTGCGTACCGCTACCGGTTTGCCAAACTACTAATGGAAAGGCTGCATCTAGCTTGCCTTCCAGTATTTCGTCGCACACCTTACCAATTAAATCCGCTTTTTCTTTTGGTAAAACACCAGCTTCTTCATTAGTGAGGGCAGCCGCTTTTTTTAGGTAAGCAAAAGCCTTGATGATTTCCTTCGGCATCTTATTGATGTCCTGCGCTATTTTAAAATTTTCGATACTACGCTGGGTTTGTGCGCCATATAGGGCATCTGAAGGCACCTGCACTTCGCCCATCGTGTCTTTTTCAATACGAAAGCTCATAACAATAATTTGTTGTTAGTGTAAATGCAGGCTTTTCGGTACCGCCTGCGAGGTTGTAAAAGTAGTTGTCGGAGCGATATGAGTTATAAGTTATGAATGATGAGTTATGCATTGAAAGTTCAGAAATCTATGTCGGGTTTTATAAGTTCTGCAAAAGCGGCATGAAATGATAAGTTTGCACCCGTATTTATAACTCATCATTTATAACTCATAACTACATAGTGGTTTACCTCATCCCAACCGTACTGGCCGAAGGCGCTACGCAAACCATAGCTGCCTATGTGCCGGAAGCGGTGAAGCAATGCACCATTTTCTTTGTGGAAAATGAGCGTACAGCCCGACGTTTCCTAAAGAGCATCTGGAAGGAAATGGTGATTGATGATTACCGGTGGTACGTTATTCATAAGGCTGAAAACGAAGTGCTGCACAGCCTTTCGCAACACATAAAAAATGGTGCTACTATTGGCATCCTTAGTGAAGCTGGCTGCCCCGGCGTAGCTGATCCTGGTCAAATTCTAATAGCTAAAGCACAAGAAATGGGAGCAGCTGTAAAACCATTGGTAGGCCCGTCTTCTGTTTTGCTGGCACTAATGGCAAGTGGCATGAGTGGCCAATCGTTTCGCTTCCATGGCTACCTGCCTATTGATAGCAGCCAACGCCGCAAAGCTTTACAATCATTGGAAGAGGAAGCCATACAAAAAGATACGACGCAGCTTTTTATTGAAACGCCTTACCGCAACGATGCCCTGCTGAAAGATATTTTGGGAAGCTGCAAACCCACTACCCGCCTCTGCATTGCAGCCGACATTACCAGCGAACAGGAAATGATTCAAACCAAAACCATTAAAGACTGGAAAGCAACTTCACCCATACTGCACAAGCGACCTGTCATTTTTTTACTGGGAAAATAAAAGGACAGCAGTAAAACAGTAGCTGCGTTCAACCAAGTGAATGGCTTTTTTGTAATCAGGCAAATAATTTCAACCATGGATATCCAGCATAAAGACGACGGTAAAGCAGGTGTTTTTTACATTGAGCAAGATAGCAGCACCATAGCCGAAATGGCTTACACGTGGAAAGATCAAAGCACCATCATTATTACGCACACCGAGGTTGATGAAAGCCTGGAAGGGAAAGGCATTGGTAAACAGCTAGTGGAAAAAGGCGTTGAGTTTGCCCGTAAACGAAACATCAAAGTCATTCCGCAGTGCCCATTTGCTAAAAAGGTGATTGATAGAACACCTAAGTTTCAGGATGTATTGCAACAGAAATAAGGTCAACTATTTTGACGTTTTCGCCACTGTATAATCTGCCATAGCACTTCTGCACTCAGCAATGCACTTACCGCAAATAGTGCTGGCAAAGCGGTACGCCCTTCTGCTGCAAATGCCCCGGAAAGAGCCACCGCAAATACGCCAAACGGAAAAATCATTAATACGCATAAGCCTTTTATGCCTAGCGGAATACGAAATGGCCGGAGTTCCAGCGGTGCTTTAATGCGGAGCACAATCAGCGTAATAAATTCCAGAAAAAGGCCCGCACCGTACAGCGTTACGTCAATCACAATCAGTTCTTCAAAACTCCACAAAATCATAAAACTCACCACTGTTGCACAAATAATAATGGAGATATAAGGCGATTTGAACCGGGGATGTAAGGCATGAATTTTTGCGGGTAGTAATCCGTCTTCCGCCATCACTTGTGGCACCCTCGATACCGACAGCAACACCGCTGCATACAAGCCCAATGCACTAGCCATTCCTCCAATTGATAAAGCAGCGCCCAACCATTTGCCGCCTACCAATTGGCCCAATGCCGGGAAGCCCTGCTCCTGTAACACCGTAGCATTGATACCATAACTCAAAGAAGTAATTAATGCTACCACATAAATGCCCAGCACTACCAGGAAGGCTATGCTTGCCGATTTCAAATAGGTGCGTACCGGGTTTTCCACTTCCTCGGCATAAGTAGTGGTGTTATCCCAGCCAAAAAAATTCCACATGACGGTGTACAACGCCAGGCCAACAGAAGAAAAAGGAATGCCGTTTAGAGAAGGTTTTGGCAAAGAAAAGGAGCCAGTATGATTAGCAATTGCTGCTATAAACATGGCAACAAATGGGGCTAGCACAAGCAGGCTCAGCATGGTAGCTGTTTTGCCTACCGGCGAAATGCCCAGGATATTCAACCCGGCACCCGCCCAGATAATGATTAGGCAAACCGGAATTTTGAACTGTTCTATCTGTGGGAAAAAGAAAGCTGCATACTCCACAAATAGCACCGGGTAAATAGCCAGATCAACAAACGTATAAAGCCAGGTCCACCAGCCTTCGTAAAAGCCGAAACGCAGGCCCAGTGCCCGTTTCACCCATTGGTAGTAGCCGCCGTTTACCGGCATCATGCTATTTAGTTCCAGCACGGTAAGGATGGCTGGTATATCCCACAGCAGCGGTGTAATGATCAGTAACAACAAAGCACCATGCGGCCCCGCGTAGTTCAACAACGGTTCCAGCCCGTACGGCCCGCCGGAAACAGTGAAGAAAATAACGGCTGCCAGTTGCAGCACATGCAGGCGTTTTCGGACAGGAACAGGTGAATGCATTAACAGTGGTTTAGGTAATTAGGTTCCCGCTAAAATGCGAAGGAAATAGGAGATTTTTAAATTAACCACTATAGTTAAAATTTGTACACAGGAATACTCACAGTTTTATCAAACCGGTTCATTAAGCAATTCATTCATCCCTAACTATATTGCAGTCCCGGCCCACCAGCCGGGATTTTTTAATGCTCAATAAATCATGATAGAACAATCGCTCACGGATGAGCAACTGGCAGCCGCCGCAAAAGAATTTGGCACCCCACTATACGTGTACCATGCCGAAAAAATTGGAGAACAATATCATAAACTAAAGACCGCCTTTACCCAAACCAAGACCCGCTTTTACTATGCTTGTAAGGCACTTAGCAATTTAAATGTGCTCCGCTACGTGCAAGGCCTGGGTGCCGGGCTCGATTGCGTAAGCATCAACGAAGTGAAGCTGGGCATTATGGCCGGTTTTGAACGGGACAAAATCCTGTTCACGCCCAACTGTGTTGATTTTGCCGAGATTGATGAAGGCAAAAACCTGGGCGTACACGTCAACATTGATAACATTTCCATACTGGAGCAGTTTGGCAACCGCTACCACGACTCCTACCCTATTTGCATCCGGCTCAATCCGCACATTATGGCGGGTGGCAATTTCAAAATTTCCACCGGGCATATCGATAGCAAGTTCGGCATTAGCATCCACCAAATCCGCCACATAGAACGCATTGTAAAAACCACCGGCTTACGGGTAGAGGGCATCCACATGCACACCGGCAGCGAAATAAAAGATGTAAACGTTTTTCTGCAGGGGCTGGAAGTGATGTTCAGTATGGCTGTGCATTTTCCTAACCTTAAATATATTGACGTGGGCAGCGGTTTCAAAGTGGGATAGAAAGACGACGA
>CAXTDG010000275.1:0-1957 GCA_964242675.1 uncultured Chitinophagaceae bacterium | reverse complement strand
CGTAGAAACCGATGTAAATCTGTTGGGAAAAAAAGTAGCCGAAGCATTTGCCGTTTACCAAACAGAAACCGGGGCCGACCTGGAAGTTTGGTTTGAGCCGGGCAAGTACCTCGTAAGTCAATCCGGTTTTTTCATAGTAAAGGCCAACATCATCAAGCAAACGACGGCTACCGTTTTTGTGGGGGTCAACAGCGGTTTTAATCACCTCATCCGGCCTATGTTTTACGAGGCTTACCACGAAATCCGCAACCTCAGCAACCCTACCGGTGCCGAACGCATTTATACCGTGGTTGGCAATATTTGCGAGACCGACACATTTGCCTGGGATCGTAAACTCAACGAAGTACGGGAAGGCGACTTGCTCCTTTTTTACAATGCCGGTGCCTATGGTTTTGAAATGAGCAGCAATTTCAATAGCCGCCTCAAGCCTGCTGAAGTGCTGGTAAAAGACGGCGAAATGAAACTCATTCGCAAGCGGGATGAATTTAACGACTTGTTGAAAAATGTGGTAACGGAGTAGAAAAAAGATAACAGAAGGCAGGAGAACCGTAAATATGCATAGCCCAGGGTTTTACCCGTTGTAAGAAAATCATTGGGGCCGTGGGCAATGATCTGAACATCAGCTTTTGTTCCGGCTGGTTGCAAATAGTCCGCAGCGCCGTGGCAGCATTGCTGTAGAGCCGCATTGCAATGCGGCTCTATCTCACCATTCCTCTGGCGCTTTACGGGCTATTTTGCACCATCCGGCAGCCTCTCAACTTTTGCAATTCTACTCAGCACCGAAATATTAGCAAACCGCTGTCTATTTATCTGTCCAAAATTTCTGACTTTTAAGCCATGAAAAAAATATTCATACTAGCACTGCCTCTTTTTTTAGCCTGCAATACGGCTACTAATAAAACTGAGACAGTTTCAGAATCGCCTATCCTGGAAAATACAACCACTACTTCTCAACCCGCAGACAATACTATCATCACCCAAACCAGCTACGATCCTGAGTTACAGGCTATCAAGTGGAACGGCATTAAGGAAATGACCGATGAAACTTTTAAGAGCCAGGTAATGGCATCTTCCACCGTTACGCTGGTCGATTTTAATGCTACCTGGTGCGGCCCCTGCCGTATGCAAAAACCAACATTGGACAAGCTGGCAAAAGAATACGCCGGCAAAATTAATTTCGCTTCGGTAGATGTGGATGTTTGCCCCAAGACAGCGCAGTTCTACCGCATTTCTTCTATCCCTACGCTTACGTTTATTCAAAACGCAAAAGTGGGCGGTTCTACCATTGGCCTTACACAGTATGCCCAGTTGAAAGCCATGATAGATAAAAGCCTGAAAGCTGCGAAATAGTTACATGGCCAGACGAGAATAACTGAATAGAATTTCTGCATTCGAAGTACAGGAACAGTAATTGTAAGAGATTGCATTTTCAACATAAAAATGATTGTATGAGTATCACATTAGAGCAGGCACAAACAGCAGTAAAAGCAGCACTTGCCAAAGCAGATGAACTTGGCTTAAAAATGAACGTGGCGGTAGTTTGCGGCGGGGCCAACCTCATGGCATTTGCCCGCCAGGAAGGTGCCTGGTTAGGTTCGGTAGATATTTCTATTAAAAAAGCAAAGACGGCTCGCTGGTTCGATATGCCTACCGGTGAGTTAGGTAAGCTGTCGCAGCCTGGTGGACCATTATATCAAATTGAAGTATCCAATGGTGGCTTGATCACTTTCCCCGGCGGTATTCCCATTACAGATGCAAGCGGTTCTGTTATTGGTGCCATTGGCGTAAGCGGCAGTACCGTAGACAACGACCATACCGTAGCACAAGCAGGTGTAGACGGATTGAAGTAAAGATTGTATTTGTTATAAAAAGGAAAGCCGCAGATTTCATTTCTGCGGCTTTCCTTTTTCAGTTATAAGATTAGGTTCTTTTTATGTTTCACTTTATCGGCGCTGAG
>CAXTDG010000274.1:0-6510 GCA_964242675.1 uncultured Chitinophagaceae bacterium | reverse complement strand
TCCGCGCCTTTGAATGCCATAGAACAACATCCCCCATGGGAAAAGGGGCAAGTAATGAGATAAGGGTTATCGTCCACTACTAAAAGGTATTTTGCAGAATATCAATTATTACATATTCTTACAAAGTAAACTATCCAGTATGCGATATTCTTTGTTTGCCTCCCTCAGCCTTATTTTATTGCTTGGTACGGCCTGCCGCAAAAACGATACAAACAGAACGCTCGGCGTCATACTCGATAGTATAACCACTAGTGCAGTGTCGAACAATTCGATAATGGGGGGGATAAAGTTTAAGTACGATGGCAATGGCAACCTGGTACAGTACATTGTAGATAATAATCGGACTACACAGTTTCGATACGATGCCCAAAACCGCCTTACCAACGTTTCGGCCTACAGCAACACCTACCCCGGTTCTTCCTTTGGCGATACCTTGGTGTATAGTGCAAACGGACGCATTGTACGTTCTTATCGGTATGCTTCCGGTACCACCTCGCTTAGGCCATCAAGAGTTTACGTGTTTGACAACAACAACCGTTTGATCTTCGATTCTATTTACAGCACTCCTTTTACTTTTTTTGCCAGTGCCTTTTTCAAATACAACTACAATGCTAACAACGACCTTCAGAGTGTAATATTCTATGCGTTTAACTCCACTGGTTCGATAGGCTATACCCCAGGGGATTCCCTAGTGCACACCTATGACACATATGAAAGTCCGTTCTATAAATACTCATTTGCCTTATACAATGTATACTTCAACACTTTTAACCGGTCTCTCCCTTCTGACTTAATTGTTTACGACCCAAACATGGGGATTGTGTTTTCAAAACACAATCCTGTATTAATAACCTCTTTCCGCAACGCAACTGCCCAACCTGGTACTGTCAATTCATTTAACTCAACTTACTACAGTAATGGACTCATTCATACGCAGGTTATGGGTTATAGTTTCAGTGCCAACTATGATATTAAAAGTGAGTTCCTATACCGGTAACAGCATAAAAACATTCCATTCGCCCAGTTTCCCCAAAAGAAACTGAGCGTCTGTTATCATAGCCTGGTCTACCACTACTTTTTTCTTTGTTTCTTTTTTTTGTAAGAACGGGAGAGCAACGGACGGGATTGTAAAAAAAGAAGGCGGCTTTTTGCCTATAAACTCACTGTTACAGTCGAATTACCACTGCTATTACTTCCCTCTGTTTCCATTATTTGATAATCCCAAGTCACCCCTAAGTTCATATTGTTATTTTCCCATGCTGCAACATGATTAGCAAAGGTTATTTTGCCTTTTAACCTCTTTGTCGTGCGGACACTCCAATACTGACGAAAAGTTCTAATACCTTCAATGGAAGGCTGGTTAGTCCGTGTAGTCTGATAAATATTGTAGGTACCTCCGTCGCTGGTAAATGTACCTTTTGATATTCCTCCTGGTGGTGTCCAAGACCCGTAGTTTTCAACTACATAGTATTCGATAAGCGAATCTCTTGTCCATCCGTATAAAGCCAAGTACCCATTTTCGCCACCATTGAAGCTACTTGAAAAATAAATAACCCTATTGGCCTTACCGATTGACCAGCCTTTACCAGCCGTAAAATTTCCAATGTTAGTCCATACAGTTTTATATCTACCCCCGGCCTGTAAAGTCATGGAAGCGGAGCCTTTTGTATTATCATTCCAAAAAGAATAATAGAATCCATGATGCGTACCAGTTTGATTGGTGACTATTTTCTGAGCCATTAATTGCTGCATTGAAAACAGCGCCAATACCAAAAACGACATCCTTATAATTCTAACTTCAAAGACCGGTTTTTCTCTCGTTGCTTTATACATATGAATATCAGGGTGTCAAATATAAAGTTTTAAGACTGTCTAGGCGCCTCTGTTTGTTTCCAGATAAATGGTAATCAATGTAGTTTTCACCTTATTCATCTGCTTTCTCTTTTATTAAACCGGGTGTTTTGCTTTCGGAAACACACAACTGCTTGAAAAACAGATCTAATTACTGCAATAAAATCGGCAGCCAACAGACCATTTCATTTGGCTACTTTTGATGAAATACAATGTCATATGAAGAGCTACGATTTGTGCAGACAGACCTTCAACTTCGGCCTTCCGTACAGCATGGATATCTTTATGGAAGGTTATCGCAAAATGCAGTTGCTTGCTGATGATAAGCATGCACTGGAAAAGCTGGCTACCTTACAAGAATGGAGATACCGGCACTACTTTACCAGCCAACTGCTTGAAAAAGGGCAAACGATACTGGTAACTAACCCGGATATGGAAATTGTATTTGCCAGCAGCAACCTTATTGACCTGAGTGGCTACCAGCCAAAAGAGGTACTGGGCCATACACCGGCCCTGTTCCAGGGAGCCAAAACCAATAACGCAGATAGAACAAAAATTAAACGCTCAATAGAAAAACAAATTTCTTTTGAAGTATCGGTAGTGAATTACCGGAAAAATGGCAGCTTATACAGGTGCCACATTAAAGGCTTTCCTATGTTCAACCGTAAGAGAGATCTAGTTAACTATATTGCCATTGAAAGGGAACTAGGCTTAGCTGCCTAAAACATAGCTACCAACAACCACCGCTAATTTTTTCTTTGCTTCTTTCCTTTTAAGATGAACGGAGATCTCACAAAAAACCATCAATTAGCTGGGTTTCTCTTCTTATGCTGGTATAACAACCTGGACGAAGAGCAAGGAGGAACGAGCAGCCGCTCAAGATCCAGTACCAATCGGTTCGTGAGGATACGAACGGAGGCTTTTGCTACTAAATATCTTTATTGCGTTTAGTGTGGCGCACCCCAACTACCAGTGCAGCTATCACCAAAACGATACCTATACCAATCATAAGGCGCACTGGTGTATCGGAGCGTTGTTTGCCGAAAACGATGGGCATAATAACACTAAATAGCAGCCCTGGAATGAGTAACGATATTACTATAGGGAATTTACTCTTCATAAGCTATTATTTTTGAGTGGCAAGATAGGGATGAGAATGCCCCTGTTTTCATAGGGCAGTGGCCCTAATATAGGGCAAAAAAGCTAGTCGGTTCGTGAGGACAAGAATCAGGATAGGAACATAAAAAAGCCTCCTTTGTTATGAGGCTCATGTTTAAGGGAAAAGGAAAAATGACGCATAAGCCCGGCGACAATATTGTTTTCCCAAACAAATAACACAAATCTTGTCTAAATATACCGTTCGTCTGGCAGTAAAAATAAGGCTGTTTTGTAGTATAAATGTTTAAAGTACTTCTTTTGTCGTCTTTCTTGGTCCTATTTATGTTTTATTCATAATGTTTATAATATTATTAACCACTGTTATGCATGGCATTTAGCTACCATAAATTCAGACTTGGTAAAATAAAAGCCTTGCTCCAACACGATGAACAATACTAATACGAAGGTGGCCATTATGATTGCCGGCAAATTTGAGCCAGGCACAGATGCCTGCAATGAAGAAATAAAAAGGAAGATAGTAGCAATATTGGTAAAGATGGAACGACTGTTCTGCGAAACAACATTTAAGGAACAAATCAGTATTCCGGAAGTGCAGACTATTGCTTTAGCCGGGGTTGATTTTATGCTGTTTTTCAACCACTAAAAATGTTATCTTCCTCATCTTGAGCAACCGCCTGTTTTCCCTTTCGGGTAAGTATGTAAAATACAGTTTGCTGTTCTCCATATTCAACGTTCTCTAATCCATCCAGCTTTATATAAAATAGCCCAGCCAGCCTGTAGAACATTTTGTAAAACACTGGTTTATCTATTTGAGACTCATAAAATTCGTGATGAGCAAAGCCGATATAGAAAGGAGCAGCATATTGATATAGATGCTGTAGTAATAGCCATTCTGTATCAGTCAGTTCTTCCGGTTTCGCTTTCTCCATTCTTGTCATCCCGCCTACAAAAGTGCATATCTGATACCAGAATGTGTAGGATAGAAAATATGCGCCCCTCAGTTTCTTCCCATACCTGATTGTAATTTATGAATCAGAAAAATTACTCTTCATCTGTTTAAACTTCGCAGCAATTTCATAACCTTCATTTGTTATTCTATAGGAGTATACTCGCCAGCCGGGAAACTTTTCTGGTAATTCTTCTACCGGCCATATCAACCTATCATAATGAAATTTCATAATCTTTAGAGCATATACCAATCTATCAGGTACCTGCTCTTTGAAAGTTGCATAAATTTCTGGTTCACTAAAATGTTTATTTAAAGAGATAAGGTATAGCAGAAACTTGCCTTCCTTCTCGGTAAGAGGAAATCTATCGGCGGTTTGCATAGGGACGTTTTAGATGTAAGAGGATTATCTAAAGCCATCATTTAAAATAGTGAGCTTGGTTTTTAAAAAAGATTTCTATTTTAGCCGTCCCCAATTCCATTTTGATGTATCTCCAACAACTTTTATTATTTAAAGGCCATCCCCCCTGTGAACCGGTAACCAATCCGGTTAGAGCTTCTATGCGAAAGCATCAGTGTGGTCTTGGGGCACAGGGGGATGGTCACATATTTTTTTCTTATGTTTTACCCCAAGACCACAGAG
Organism: uncultured Chitinophagaceae bacterium; assembly: GCA_964242675.1. GTDB lineage: Bacteria > Bacteroidota > Bacteroidia > Chitinophagales > Chitinophagaceae > JAZKFT01. The sequence goes on along the minus strand of CAXTDG010000274.1, from coordinate 1,951 downwards.
AAAGAACTATTTAGGTAGTAGTTCATGAAACCAGTTTACAGTAAGTGCCCGCCGGGTACACCAAATCCTTCACCCGCAGCAGCCCTACGAAAGCTGGATGCAGGTAGCCATCCTAAGAGCGGTACTAGAGCACAAAACAGATTATTGGTACCGGGAGCGAATGCACGACAACCCCAAGCGTCGCCATCACAGCATTGTCTTCAACCTATACGCCATCAAAAAGCTATGTAGCCTGTACATAGAAGATAGCCATGCTACAGAGGAGCAGGAAGCCGCAGCCAAACACCTGTTTACCGAAGTAAGCAATAGGCAACAGATGATGCTACAAACCAGTATGGGCTAATTAGCGGCTACTGGGTATATCACCTAACCTAGAAGCCGCTGGATAGCCAGCGCATTTACCTGCTAAAAAAAGTACTGAAGAGCATACAAGCCGTGCCTGCTTTTGAATTGGTGCTGTGCCGGCAGTTTGCAGATCATATAACCCCCTACCAGGGCCAGCCCTTCATAAGCTATGAGCTGGTGTAAGCTACTGCACCAGCGCCAATGGGTAAAGCAAAGCCATGCCATGGTACTAAGCCAGCACCCTTTTGCCTCCGTAGCACAATAATGCGGTGCCGCCCAGCGTATAATAGCTGGTCACGATATTTAGTTTTGGGTGAAAAAATGATAGCCCGCCGCTTTTGCGGGGGCTTTTTTTGTTCTGTGCTCAGCCAGATTAATAAAACCTGTAATCCGATTTATTAAAACTACATTACTACCCTCCACTTCATTAAGAGGTATGTTCTCGATATTGACTGGCCCGCCGTGTATACGGTGGGCTTTTTTTGGGAAGATGGGTCAACCTTTTCTGCAATGATTGTGTTTTATGTAGACAATTTGAGTTAAGGTTGAAGCTGCCCACCGACGGTTATGGTGGGCTTTTTTGCTTCTGGCAATAATGTTGCAATATATCCTTCGGTGAAAGGCAACCAGATTGGGTTTCATAAAACGGGACCATTTTCTTTCAACATTTTTCTAAGCCTACTTTTTTGCGAAGTAGGCTTCTTTGTGGCCACCAGCCAAAGCGATATTTGCATGTTTCAGCCATGCTACAGTTTTTTAAACTTACATTTACCGCACTCTTTTCATAATTGAAGTTTAAAGGTTTAACGCCAGCCTGCCGCATATACGGCGGGCTTTTTTTTGTCCTATTACAACAATAAGTTACACTGTACCGTTAAGGTGGGGCAGCCAGATCTTGCCAGATAAAGCTATTAGGACTTTTGACCCATTACGCAGCTCACCCCTTACCGGGTGGGCTTTTTGATTTGGCATACCGCTAACAAACGCCCTCATTTCCAACTGCGTATGTAGGCTAGTTTTTCCTAAAGCGATCATCACTCCCTAACAACCCAGCCCACCAGGCCATCTGGTGGGTTTTTGTTTACATAATATTTCGGTAAGTTGAACAAATCAGAATTGATGTTTGTACATCTATTGTTGGATTTCCTTAGAAGTGAAAACGACAGCGTAGATAGAAAAAAGCTTGCCCCCACACTGGTGGGCTTTTTTATGCTCCTTTCTTTCTATTGGCTAAATAACATCACTCTCTAGGTAGCATAGTTCTGCCAGCCTGGACCAAAAAGGAGCCTCAAGCCATGGTACTTTCTCAATGGTGTCGTGGTTCTCACTTTTTAAGGTGAGTGCTTCTGTTGTGGTTGTTACAGTGGTAAGCTCTCGAGACATCTGTATTATGCTGCAATAACTTTCGTTTGTATCGGTTGATCCTGGGGCTGCTAACCAGGTACCGCAACGGGCTATTGTATGTTGTATTCATATTATAGTTTATAGTTAAAGCAGCCGGGACGTTGTGGCCCCTGCTGCAGGTGTCTGCTATTAAGCCGCTTGTTCGTCCTGGTCTTGTTGTATGGCAATCACTTTTGGTTTCAGGCCATTATCTGCACCATCT
>CAXTDG010000273.1:0-6542 GCA_964242675.1 uncultured Chitinophagaceae bacterium | reverse complement strand
GCAAATACAGGCGGCCAATGGTTTCGGCAAACTCAATGCTGGTGTTGCTGTTTAGTTTAAGCACTTCAATGGCCCGCTGCCGACGAATGATACCATTAATAATCCAGGTTGCAGCTAAAAGCAAGGTTAGCCAAAATGCCCATCGAAAAGCTTCCTGTTTCATTAATTCACCGAAAGCTGAAAACGAACTGTTATCATCACCATTACTACTGCGCTGGCGTTCAGTTTTGTTATAAAAGCTATCCCAGGTTAAGCTGGCTATATCTTCCGGCACATAGCTTAGCAGGTGTTGCAGGTATTGGTAATTGCTGCGGGTAAGCAAAAAGTAGTTGGTAAAGGCGGTAGCATTTGCTACCGCTATAATGTGGCCACTACCATATTTAAAAACCACTGCTCCGCTACGACCATTTGTATTGTTGATTATTTTTTGCCCAGGATAGCTTTCTTCTCTGAATATCTGCGCCTGCATGGGGTAAAAAAAATAGCGATACTGGTCATCGCCAAATACTGCAGTATCCTGCATGGCTACGCTGGTTTCGGTCATAGGGCCACCAAAATTGAGGGCTTGTTGCAGCAGGTAGGTGTCTTTTGTTTTTAAATGAAACTTTTCCAGAAATACACCACTGAAATCATTAGCTGCTACCAATAGTGTATTGCCATTTGAAACATAATCAGCCAGCGCATCTACATCCGCATCGTTTGGGTAAAATTGCCGGGCCAGTACACAAAAAACATTGCCTTTTCGGGTGGCATCGTATTCTGTAAAATCTTTAAAATAGGTTTCGAACGGCTTTTTATTTTCTTCCGGCGTATAGCCGTCAAAAGCATTTTTTACCGCATGATAAGCTACGTACAAACCCAGCGGCTGCTTGTCGGTAATGGAAAAACTAGGCTGCATATCTGGGTGTGGCCGTCCCGGTGGGGTACGTGGCTGAGTATTGCATCCAGCCAACAGCAACAGCAGTAGGAAGTAAAGAGAAGTGCGGATCATATTTCTTTCAAAAATTGCTGGTGCTGCTGTTGTAAAGCAGAAAATTGGGATTCGCTGATATTGAAATTGCCAAACCAAACATATTCATATTGCAGGCTCAGTTGCGCAAATCGAACTGCGTAAGATTTGCCACTTAATTCTGTTGCATATTGGTAGTTAGTTTTATCAGTAGAAAGTTGCAAAGCCCCTCTATCGCCCAGCCGTTGCAAAGTCATCAGGAAAAGGTAGCGTACGCCCAGCCTATAATCCTTTTTGCTGATAGCGGTTCGCAGTGCTTTTTCCAAATCACTTTCGTTAATCACTTCATCCAGTTCTACGGCTGGTACGGCAGATGTTGACTTTTTGTTTCTGAAAAATAGCCCTTGCCCAATGAATAATTTGTAAATCACGAATCCTACAAGGCCAATGGCTACCAGGTAACAAAGCAATTTTACAATGCCTAAATCCCAAACAGAAGGGCTATCCTCAATCATAACTTCCTTTGGTGGTGGCTGGGCCTGCCGGGCTTTTTCATCGGCCCGTAGCATACTATCGAGGTACGCCATGTATCCAAAAGAGGCATTCTTTTTATAAGCAGCAATTGTATCGGCTGATATTACACGGCTATAAGGATCAATATCTGTCAAAACATTTCCCGTATCTTCTTCCTCTTCATGTTCGTCGTCGCTGATGGTGGGTGGTGCCACTATTTCAATGCTGGTATCTCCCTTTGGATCAGTCTGCTGAGCCATGCAATAAGCCACAGGCATAGCCAGCAGAAAGGTGAGCAGCAGTGTTGGTAAAAAGCGGCGCAGCGGGTACTTCATGTATTATGGGGCAGCAAGCTATTGCAAAAAATTAAGCGATCATCAGGTAGGTCTGTGCTGGAGCAGCATTTTTTTTCAGCCGCCGATTTACTTGGATTGGGTAAATAACAAAATACCAAACCATGAAGCTGCCTGTGGTAAGTAAAATGATAACACTCATCCACCAAGGCAGGCTTTCATTCGCTGTTTTGTCAAACGAATTACTCATCAGGTAAGTGATATAGCTTTCAAAAAAAGCAGCTATTACCAACAGTGGTACCAATGCCAGTATCACCCGAAGGGAATCTTTCAATTGCACTTTAAACGATTCTTTACGAGTATAAGTGCCCGGAAACATTATGCCCTTAGCAATGATGAACCCCGCCATTGAAGCTAGAATCATGCAGCTCATTTCAATAGTACCATGTACCCATATTACAAGGACACTTTGAATGCCTAAACCTTTTGAAAAGAACAGGTATTCAAAAGTGCCAATCAGCAAGCCATCGTTCATTATTCGCCAAAAAGTGCCTAGCCCGAAAGCAATACCACCCACATACGAAATGAACGACACAAAAACATTGTTGTACATAATGGTGGCAAACATGGTGAACTTGTCCTTATCCCGGTACACACCAAAAGGATCACCTTTTTCAATGTTTTCCTCTGTCATGCTTACGTAGTTATCTCCCAAAAAGCCGTTTACAAATTTGGGATTCTGTATACTGGACCAAACGGCTATAGTGATAAATAGAATGAACAGGCTAAACGTGAACAGCAGCACCTTACGGTTGCGGTACATGGTTAGTGGCAAGTCCTGTTTCCAGAAGCGGCCCAGGCGGCTGTATTTTTCTTTTTTGTTCTGATAAATGCTTTGGTAAATGCTGGCCGCAATGGCATTGATCCAGCGGGTCACTTTGCTTTGCGGGTAGAAGGTTTTGCTGAAAGCCAAATCATCCAGCAACGATATAAACCGCTCTGCCTGTGCATCCGGCTCGTCTGTTGGGTGTTCCTGGTAATCCTTCCACCGGTCTGCATTTTTCTTTATGAACATTGCCTCCCTCATATCGTTTGCCCCGCTGATTTTGAAGGAAAGATAAGAGATAATTGAAAGCAAGAGGTAAGCGGCAATGAACAATGAGTAGTGAACAATGAACAATGTGAAATCCAAATATTTTTGTGCTACTGCCAGATTTTATTCAGGGTTTATTGTGAAATTTTCTGAATACACATTGCAGTATTGTTCATTGTTCACTATTCGTTGTTCATTGCCTATTGTTCACTGTTCTTTATTTTTGCCCCACAAATTTTGTTCGTTCTGTAAACGTCCTTAAAATTTCATTCTTCATGGCGCAATTGCACAACCGCATATCCAATGCGGAACTAAAGCAGCTGATGCTGCAGGAAACGGAACCCCGTACAACTATTAGTTTTTACAAGTATCATTCTATTGCTGATCCCCAGCAGTTTCGAGACGGGCTTTGGATGGGCCTGAACCCGTTAAAAGTATTTGGCCGCATCTACATAGCACATGAAGGCATCAATGCCCAGGTAAGCATTCCCGCTTCTTATTTTGAAACCTTCAAAGCATTTCTGTACAGCTATGATTTCTTGGATGGCGTACGCCTCAACGTAGCGGTGGATGATGACGGCAAAAGCTTTTGGGTACTTAAAATAAAAGTGCGTGACAAAATTGTAGCCGATGGCATTTCCGATCCCGATTTTGATGTTACAAAAACCGGCAACTATTTAAAGGCGGAGGATTATAATCAGCTTAGCCGGCAACCCGGTACCGTAGTGATTGATATGCGGAACCATTATGAGTATGAGGTTGGCCATTTTAAAGACGCCATTGCCATACCCAGCGATACTTTTCGGGAGCAGCTACCTATGGCCGTAGAGATGATGAAGGGAAAAGAAGACGAAAACATCATCATGTACTGCACCGGTGGTATCCGTTGCGAAAAAGCCAGCGCTTATATGCTTCATCATGGGTTCAAAAACGTTTTCCATGTAGAAGGGGGCATTATTAATTATGTAAATCAGGTAAAGGAGCAAAACCTGGAGCAGCAATTTGTTGGTAAAAACTTTGTGTTTGATGACCGCCTCGGCGAACGCATCACCGAGGACATCATTGCAGTGTGCCATCAATGCGGCCAACCTGCCGATACCCATACCAATTGCAAAAATGATGGTTGCCACCTGCTTTTTATACAGTGCGAAATCTGTGCTGCCGGGTACGATGGCTGCTGTAGCCCGGCTTGCATGCAGGAGCATCATTTACCAGTTGAGCAACAAACAGAACTACGAAAGGGCCGCAACAACGATGCAAAGATTTTCAACAAATCTAAGCAGCGGCTGCGGCCCCGGCTGTCCGAAAACAATTGATATAGGTAAATTAGTTACGCAACACCCGAACCGGGTCAAGCGCTTTAAAGGCATAGTAAGTACTCCAGAATTTATATTCAGCGTCGAAGCCTTTTTCTTTCATGTACTTCCGTATACAGTCGGATAACTGCTCGGGGTAAGGCGACGGCAGATCTCGGAACACAGTAATTCTGATTTTCGGATTCCCTCTTTCAAAGGGCCATTCTACACAGTAAGTTCTCGAAAGGAATGAAGCATCGCCACCAGGATGCAAATCGTTGAGTTCCAATATGGCCTCTTTATCATCTTTCATACAATCTTCCAAGTGATTTCTCAACTCTTTCAGATTCAAAAGGGGCGTTTTAACAGTAGGCTTAAGTGGTTGTCTATAAGGCATTTTCAAGAAATCGGATTTTGTATTAATGTTCAAACTGGTTACGAAGATAAAAAACGGAAAGCAGAGCGAAAAAGTATTTTTAGATTACACTCGTTTCAAGGGTTTTAGAAAAATACTTACGAATTCATTCAATATTCCTCCAAGTAATCAGTTGTACAATTTGTTTGTTTAAGTAATAATTTTCGAATATTTATAAGGTAAAAGAGCAATAGCACATTTACGTGTCTTTTAAAAACACAGTTTGTAAGACGATAATTTTTAGAAAAGCTCTTATGATTTATAAGTAATGGTAAACTATTTTCAATAAGATTTTTTATTCTTTATACTTCTTCAAAAAAAAGCCGCCCTTAAAAGAGCAGCTTTTTTTTGAAAATTAATTTTTTATTGCTTCGTCCACTTTTCAACCAAGGTTTCAGTGGCTGTACGAATTTGCAACCAATAGTTGCCCCCGGGCAGCGGTGCCACAGGCAGTTTGAGTATGGTTGCACCCGCTTGCAAAGACACTTTCTCCCGCATCAGGTGCTGGCCATTCATGTTTAACACGGTGAGGGTAGCGGCGGCATTAACCGAAGAAGCTATCGTTAGGTTTAATGAATTTGATGCCGGATTAGGATACAGGCTTTGCACATATATTTCTGTAGCATCAAACCTTACCAGTAACACCTGGCTAAGTGTGGTTTTGCCATCCTTATCCAATTGCTGTAAGCGGTAATAGTTAGCGCCTTTTGCCGGGGAAAAATCGGCTAACGTATATTCCAGGGGTAAGTTGCTATTACCATTTGCCGCTTTTGATGCTACAAACTGAATGTTTGTAAAATGGCTGCCATCGGTACTACGCTGCACATAAAAACCTTTATTATTTGCTTCGGTTGCGGTAGTCCAGGAAAGATCGCTTTGGCTGCCTTTTTTTATAGCTGTAAAGCGTTCCAGCTTTATGGGCAGTGGTCCGGTGGCACCGGCAGCCGTTATATTTTGTGCATAGGCCCGGTTATCGGTTCCTCGGTTTTCGTTCCATACAGCTACTGCCTGGTTGTTGAAAGCTGGCGTAAAGTTGAAACGGCCTTTGGGAGTGCTGCCACCAGCCGTGGTGCTACTTAGCTCTACCCGGTTACCCGTCCAAACAAAATCGCCGTTGGCATTCAGCCGGGTTGCATAAATTTTATAGTTGGCATCATAACTCATAAATAGTGGTTCATCATTTATCAAAGCAAGCGTTCCAATTTGCTGATCAAGAGCGGCGCTAATAGGATAAACCTCTTTGCCATCTACATTAAAAAGCCTGGCACCCGTTATCGCATCAAACTTTTGTACGTAAACGCCATATAGCGATTGCGCAGAGTTGCTATACGAACAAACCGACCATACATACGGCGAACCGGTTGTATGAGCGACGTTAGTTGTTTGGTTGTAGGGTTGCGTACCAGAATAAGTAGAAAACGGAGCACCATTTATACCCCACGGTAAAGTGCCATCGGGATTGATGCGTTGCACAAAAGAATTGAAACGGGTACCTGTGCTGCTGTAATAGCCATAGTAAATAACATCGCCATCAGTAGTTACCGAATAGGTGCGGGTAGTGGAAGTTGTAGCATTCGAAAGCTGTAAATAAGGAGCCCAAAGCGAATCGCCATTGTTATTATAGCGTTGAGCATATAAGGTGCCTGAAACACCGGTACCTCTGCGCTGCATAATCATCGTGAACCCGCCGCTCTCTACACTGGGTACAGGTACCGCAGCCGTACTGCCATACACTGTAGCTGTACCAATAGTCAGTTGCACCTGTTTGGCCGTGGCCCATATCAGTGATCCGCTTGCTGATATTTTCTGATAACTTACTTTATTGCTGTTGTCGTTCCAGGCTACTATAATATCGCCATTGCTAAGCATTGCAGGGTAAGGGGCCAAGCCTGCTCCCAAATATAAACCACCAACGCCCCAGGGTAAAGTGCCATCTGCATTTACCCGAATAATGACAGCACCATTGCTGGTATTACGCTGGTCC
>CAXTDG010000272.1:0-6555 GCA_964242675.1 uncultured Chitinophagaceae bacterium | reverse complement strand
CTATGAAAAAAGAAAAAGCGTTTTTGAAATGGATTTAAAAACGCTTTAGCTTGATGGAAATCAATTAAATGCTGTTCATATCTAAAGGCAGTTTCCTGATTCTGTTTCCGGTCAAATCGAAAATGGCGTTAGTTAAGGCGGGAGCAAAAGCGGGTAAACCGGGTTCGCCTACGCCACCTGCATCGGCATCGTTTTCCATAATAAAAACTTCGATGGGTGGAATATCCGTAATGCGGGGCATAGGGTAATTGTAAAAATTGCGTTGCTGCGTCATACCATCTTTAAAAGTAATTTCATGCATGGTAGCAGCACCCAATGCCATTACGATAGAACCCTCAACCTGGGCCTTTACAATGTCAGGATTTACATACCATCCGCAATCCATCACCGCCCATACTTTATCAATTTTCAATTTTCCATTTGCCCCTTTCGAAACCTTTACGATCTGGCCAACGGTCGATTTAAAACATTCGGTAATGGCTACACCATAGCCTTCATTTTGTTTCCGGCTTTTCCAGCCAGATACTTCCTCCATTTTATCAATCAGTTTCTGGCAGCGCTCTTCTTTCAAATGTTGCCTTCTAAACTCCAATGGATCTTTACTTGCCTCATGGGCCAGTTCGTCTATAAAACTTTCGTAGGCGAAGCCATTGGTCGATGCATACACCGAACGCCAGAACATCGTAGGGATAGGCGTTTCAAAAATGACTTCCGCAAAACTAACGTTGGGAATACTTTCATAGTAGGGTTGCAAGAAGCCTTCAGAAGTACTTCGGTTCGCTGTTTTCTTAGCATTGTCGCCCCCCATCCAATGATCATTATTTTGCCCGGCCATTCTGAACTTCACTGCGCTGATTTCACCATTATCTACAACGCCTTCGCAGCGGTAAGAAATACCCGGTCGGTAAGGACCCTGCGTCATGTCGTCTTCTCTTGCCCATACTACCTGCACCGGTTTACCAATTTCCTTTGAAATCATAACCGCTTCATGTGGGTAATCCCACAGTGCTTTTCTACCGAAACCACCACCGAGAAAGGTCATATTTACGATTACTTTTTCTCTTGGTATGCTTAACAACCGGCTAATGTTGTCCTGTATCCAATCGGGTGCCTGTATTGGCCCCCATATTTCTACTTTATCTTCCTGGTAATGGGCTACACAATTAAGCGGCTCAATAGCGCTGTGCGATTGATAAGGCGTTTGATAAACAACATCTAATTTTTTGGCGGCACCGAATAAAATGCTGCTGGGATCACCCTGCTTTTTGAAAGATAAACCTTCTTCCTTTTGCAATGAATCCTGCTGGCGTTTATAAATGTCAGAGGTGTCGATGTGTTCAAAACCAGTATCATCCCATTCTACTTTCAACGCCTTTTTGCCTTGCATAGCCGCCCAGGTTGAATTAGCTACTACCACAATTCCTTCCCGAAACGTATTCCACACTGACATACGAACTTTGAATACCTTTTGTACACCAGGTATTTTCATGGCTTCGGTATCGTCGTAGCTTTTCACTTTGCCCCTAAGCCGGGGATTCCGTTCTACTGCGGCGAACACCATTCCGGGCACTCTTTTATCTATCCCGAAAACCGCTGAGCCTTTAGTTTTCATGGGTGTATCCCGCCGCAAAAGTGGCTTGCCAATCAGTTTATATTCCGAGCGTTTTTTCAACACTACTTCTGCGGGCGTTGGCAGTTTGGAAGCGGCTTCTGCCAGATCACCATAATTCAGTTTTTTGCCAGTAGGCTTATGAAAAACATGGCCTGACTTTGCATAGCATTCGGCTGGTGTAGTAGCCCATTTCGCTGCTGCTGCTGCTATCAACATTTCCCTGGCGGTAGCACTTAGCTTTAGGAGCTTTTTGTAACCACTACGAATGGTAGAACTACCACCCGTTACCTGGCTACCGTATTTTTTATCGCCTTGTGCAAATTGTACGTCTATATCCTTCAAGTCTACTTCCAGTTCTTCTGCCACTATCTGCGGCACCGACTGGTATGACCCCTGCCCCATTTCGGCCCGGTGATCGATAATAGTAACCTTGCCTGATGTGTTGATGATGATCCAGGCACACATCTCAATACTTCTACCGGCCAATTCTTTCTCATCTCTAAAAAACTCTGCTTTGGCGGTGGAAGGCAGGTACAAGCCTAGCAAAAGCCCCACGCCGCTTAAGCCGGAGTTTCTAAGAAAATGTCGCCTGGAGAGATTATTCGTACTCATACAATAGTTTGATACAGTTGAAAATAGTGTTATGGGTGTTGTTCTTTTGGGTGCAATAAATTACTTAGCCGGTGCATAGCCACCTGTGTTAATCCAGGTATCCCATGCCTTCAAAAACTCAGCGTAGCTAAGTGGCGGCAGGGTGCGGCCTTCGCCGGGTGTCCAGCCCCATTTTACCAACGTATCCCTAGCGTGTTCAATTAATTTTGCTTTATCCTTATGGCCGTTGCGGTTGTAGTCCATTATCTGCAAAGCCAGTTCACGGGCCGATTTATTTTCAAAAACCATCTTCATATTAGCCGGTGGCAAGGCCCATTTGGGGTTGCCGGGAGGCGTACGCACACCCGGTGCATTAGCGGGCTGATGGCAGTTGGTGCATTTCATGGCATAGAATCCGTGCCCTTCTTTTCCTCTTTTAGGAAACATGGTGTGTATATGGCTATCGTCGTTTTGCAAAGGAATATCACCTGCCGGGTGGCAGTTCATACAGCGGGGATGCATCAGCACTTTATATACATCCATAAAGGCTGTTACAGATGCGACACTGTCCTTGCCAGCTTTCTTTTCATCATCGTTTACCTCCTTGCCTTTAAAGCCGGATGTAGCAATACCTACCATTGAAATAAGTACGGCTAACACCAGCACTGCTTTGTTGGGTAGGTAGCGTTTTTTATCGAATAATTGCTGCATGAGTTTCTTTTAATGGGTTAGGAAGATCAAGCCTTTTTGGTTTTTTGCTGCTGCAATTCGGCGGCTAAATGAATGGCTTTTCGTATGCGTAAGTAAGTGCCGCAACGGCAAAGATTTCCGGCCATGGCATCATCAATATCCTTATCGGTTGGATGAGGGTTTTCTCTTAGCAAAACGGCTGCTGACATGATCTGGCCGGAATGACAATAACCGCATTGCGGTACGCTTTCTTCGTCCCAGGCTTTTTGCACCGGGTGGTCATTGTTCTTCGATAAACCTTCAATGGTTACAACCTTTTGCCCTACAGCCCGGCTTACTTTGGTAACGCAGCTACGTACTGCTTCGCCATTGAGGTGAACTACGCAGGCACCACACTGAGCAACCCCACAGCCATACTTGGTACCGGTGAGGCCAATGATATCTCTGATTGCCCAAAGCAATGGCATATTGGGGTCTGCATCTATCTCGTAGGCTTTCTGATTGACGTTAAGTGAAATCATAAATATCTAAATTAGGTTCATTGCATTTTTTCTGAAGCTATTTGTGTAACAGTATATTTCTATTTCTGTTGACCTAGTTACAACTAACCAAAATATATCAAGCCAGTATTTGGCAAGCTAAAATTTGCCTGTTGTAAGGCACGTTCGGATCATTAAAAATAGTTATTGTTTTTGTTCATAGCTAAGGCTTTTGTATTCATCATCAGTAACAGGCTGAAGCCAAACTGTTTCGCCTTTGCTAGTAGATGTTATTGCTACTTGCACAAATTCATCATCTTTACTAGCACCATGCCAATGCAGAAGGTTTGGCGGGCATTTAACTACATCTCCTTTGTGCAGTATTCTTTTTGAACTTCCTTTTTCCTGGTAATACCCAGTTCCTTTGGTTACTAATAGTATTTGCCCACTAGTATGAAAGTGCCAGGCCGTTCTGGCACCAGGCGCAAAGGTTACATTGCCGACTTTTATATCGTTCAAACTATCGCTATCTACGAGTGATTGAAGCCAGGTGGTTCCAGTAAAGTTTTTGCTGGTAATCTTCTCTCCTTTGGGAAAAACCAAGTCTGAATTAGCAGTCGCATTTTCGCTATTAGTTCTCTCTTCTTTTATAGCTACTGCCGCTTTGCTGTTTACAACTTTTGCACCTGCTTTTTCTGTCTGCTTTTGGTTTAGTACAGCCTGCAATGCTTTGTTTGCAGCCTCGCCTTCTTTGGCACCTACGCCAATTTGAACAATAGCTACAAACTGGTTGAGTTGCGGTTCAGTAATGCCGTTGTACATGCTTACGCCTATGTGAGATTTCAGTTGGTTATCTGCTCCACCCAACCCGGCAAGCGTTGAGATAGTAATGAGTTCCCGGGTCTTGAAATCCAGATTGTCCCGCCCGAAAATGTCCCAAAAAAGATGCTCTTTCAGAAACACATCAATTACGGGAGCAAAATCTGCGGTACTGGTTTTCATGGACGAGCCTAATAGTTTTGCCTGCAACTCGGTTCCCTGTTCCAGTTTGGTTTTATCGGTGGGCAACGGCGATGGTACTTTACCTAACTCATCCGTTATACCTTTCTTTTTTCTTTCGTCAACCACGGTTCGTAATGTATTTAGCCCGTTCAGGCTTCTTGGAAAGCCAGCATACGCATACAATTGCACCATCGCTTCTTTCAGTTCATTTATCGTCCAACCGGTATTTAGGCCTTCGTTGAATGCAGTATGCAAACGAGGCAGATCGCCCTTGCCAGCTAATGCCGCAATCAGTACAAGACTTTGTTCTTTCTTATCCAGCGCCTCACTTTTATTCAATGTTTGCTGCCCTTTTATAAACGGCGAATAAACCAGTATCAACGTAACAATTAAAATGCTTTTGAATAGTGCCATGTGAGATATTTAAACTGAACTACGATAGTTGAAAGTACTGCACCAGGTTGCATTTTACGAGCTTTACTAATAGCCCAGTTTTTTCAACCAGTTTTAATTTCTGTTTCTACCTGCGTTTTCTTTACTCCTTCCATTACAAACTTTACCCCATCTCTTTCTATGCCACCTTTTGTTGAAAAGCCTTCGGACATATTACTTTTAGGACATAGCTCTTTTACTGTCTGGAAGCTGCTACCAATACCGTAGCCAGCGTTTGTATTAAATGGAATGACCGTTTTTCCGCTAAGGCTGTACTGCTTCAAAAAACTTTTCATAGGTGGCGGCAATTGCATGCCCCAGGTAGGAAAGCCAACGAATACAACATCATAGTTTTCGATGCTGTCAATCTTTGTTTTGAGCGGTGGCAAATAGCCTAATTCAGCCTCTTTCGCAACTTGTACAACGGTAGCCTGGTAATTTTCAGGATACGGTTTTTCCAGTTCAATTGCTACCCGTTTCCCACCTACATTTTTCTGAATCATTTCTGCTACTGCCTCTGTATTCTTTGTACGGGACAAATACACAATCAATATATTTTTAGCAGGCATAGTTGGTTGTGCTTGTGAGCAACCATCTGATATAAACCAACTAATGATAACAGTGAGAAAAAATGAAATTTTCACTTTGGTAAATTTTCTTTTATCTAGCGGTTAATCATTTTCTGGCCTTGCTCATTATATCGGGCACCTACTATTTCAATGTTCGCCACGGCATCATTAATCTCCTTTAAATCATTTACGGTAAGTATAGTATTTGCAGCTCCAATATTTTCTTCCAAGCGGTGCAATTTGGTAGTGCCGGGGATGGGAACGATCCATGGCTTTTGCGCCAACAGCCAAGCAAGTGCTATCTGTGCGGAAGTTGCGTTTTTATCTTTTGCAAGGGTGCCGAGCAAATCAACTAAAGCCTGATTGGCCTTTCGATTTTCTTCTGAGAAACGAGGAACGGTATTGCGGAAATCGCTTTTATCGAAACTGGTATTTGCATCAATTTTACCAGTTAGAAAACCTTTGCCCAAAGGGCTGAATGGCACAAAGCCAATACCCAATTCTTCCAGTGTAGGAAGGATCTCTTGTTCGGGTTCCCTCCACCAAAGAGAGTATTCGCTTTGCAATGCTGCAACGGGCTGTACGGCATGTGCTTTTCGGATGGAGTCCACACCTGCTTCGCTCATACCAAAATGCTTCACTTTCCCTTCTTTAATTAAATCTTTCACTGCTCCTGCCACATCTTCCATAGGTATATTTGGATCAACCCGATGTTGATAAAATAAATCAATTACATCTGTCCGAAGGCGCTTCAACGCTGCTTCTGCAACGGCTTTAATATTTTCGGGCCGACTATCCACTCCCAATGGTGGCTTTCCTTCTTTGAAACCAAACTTGGTAGCTATTACTACTTCTTTACGGAATGGTTCCAGTGCTTCGCCCAGCAACTCTTCATTGGCATACGGGCCATAAGCTTCAGCCGTATCGAAGAATGTAACGCCTTTGTCGTATGCAGCACGGATGAGCTTAATAGCATCTTCTTTATCGGTTGCGGGGCCATAGCCAAAACTCAACCCCATACAACCTAAACCCAGGGTTGATACTTCGAGGCCACTTTTTCCTAATATTCTTTTTTGCATGTTCTTTTTTTTGAAATGATTAACCAGTAATTTTTCTTTTATATCATCTGTCTTCTTGCTGCACAAAGATGTTAGCAATAACTGGGCTGAATGGTATACAG
>CAXTDG010000271.1:0-6555 GCA_964242675.1 uncultured Chitinophagaceae bacterium | reverse complement strand
GTGGCAAGTATACGGTGCTGGCTGGTTTGCAGCAACGCTTTTTTGAAGTAGTAGGCAAAATTCAGGATACAAAAAATGGCGGCAGCCTGCAAGCTATGCTGCTTACTAAAACCGGCGATTGGGACGAGCAGGAAGTACCAGTGGAACCAGATGGTACCTTTTCCGTACGCAACTGGCTATTTGAAGACAATGCAGTGATGGCGTTTTCCTGGCTTAAAAAGAGCAACCAGCCGCTGGACATTCGCATCAGTACCCGGCTCGATTCTACCTACGAACCTTTTGCTGTAACAGGTCGCCAGTTTTATATAGGCAACCCACCTGCCGCTGTACGGGTAACCGACTTGAGCAAGCCTGTACAACCTGCTGCAAACGTATTTGCCGACCAGGGCGAACTGCTGCCCGGAGTAGTGGTAAAAGGATCTAATAAAAGCCCGGCACAGCAGTACAACGACGAGTATTCATCCGGCCTGTTTCGGGCGGCCGATGAGCGAATTATCAGTATCATGGATGATCCTTCCGCCATTTCCTTCCCTAACATTTTTTCTTATTTGCAGGGTCGGGTAGCCGGGCTTCAGATTTACAGTGCCGGCTTCAATGGTGGACAGGCCATTTGGCGGGGTTCGCCAGTTACCTTTTTTGTAGATGAAATGCGGGTAGATGCACAACAGGTAGCCACTATACCAGTAGCCGATATTGCCATTGTAAAAGCCTATCCACCACCTTTCTTTGGTGCACCGGGTGGCGGAAGCGGCGGTGGCATTGCCATCTATACCCGCCGTGGTGGTGAGAATAATTTTTTACCTGCTGACAAGCATGTGTTTCGGGTGAAAGGCTATACGCCATCTAACACTATACTAAATATGAACAAGTTTAATTTGTAAGCTGGTAGGAGTATAGCTTTTATTAAAATTAAAAACAGCAGTGCGAAGGTTGAAGCCTTCGCACTGCTGTTTTATGGTATTTGGTCACTTATGTAGATAGGTGTTTAATGTAAAATTATACACCAAACTGCCGCAGATGATGATCAGTATGCATCCATACAAAACGCCGCCATTCTTTTGTATTTAATGAGCCGAATAGAGGATGTTTACCCGTAATATCATCAGTATAATTAGCAAAGCGGAGTAAGGTTTCAGCAAATCGTTTTTGTTCTTCGCTAAATGCTATCTGGTCGTTTTCTGACCTTAAAAATTTAGGATTTGTATTTACGCCCTTCGGAAACTGGCGAAGCAAACGTAGAGCAAGTATTTTCAGCAACCGTTGCTTTAGCGTTGGCTTTTGTCCCGTTTTTTTACCTTGTAAAATAGCGTTGTTGATCGTATTGCAGTGATATAGCATGTCGGTTACGGACATACTGCCCCAGGAACCGGTTGAATCGGATGAAAGTGCTTTGGCACGTAGTAAAAGCAGATTAGCATTTTTTTCATTTAGCAAGGTCTTGCCCATACAGTATCGGTTTGTAATGGAAAGGTAACAGGTATTAGGATAGCACCTATATCTGCCAGAATAAGAGATCTATTGTGGTAGTAAGACTATATTACAAAAGGAAATGAATTTGTTAGATTGATAAGCAGACAACTGTAAAGCAATTATCTGAAATTCCACATCTTTTCATTTCCTTTAAGCATCTAATTCAACACGATGCTGCCACGTCTAAAAAATGTAATCCTGCTATTGTTAATCGTTAACATAGCTACTGCTCAAAAAGAAAATTTACCCAAATTCTCCGCTGGTATTCCTATTAATTATGAAGAAGATTCTGTAGGTACTTACACCCTGCCGGATGTACTAAAAATGAACAATGGCCAGACCGTAAAAACCGCTGCAGACTGGACGAATAAACGCCGACCGGAAGTATTGCGAATGATAGAAGAAACGCAATTTGGCGAAGCCCCCGGCAGGCCCAAAGATTTACATTTTGAAGTGCTCGAAAAAGGTACACCAGTCTTAGAAGGCAAAGCCATTCGCAAACAGGTACGGGTATTTTTTACGAAAGATACCGTCCATAAAATGGATATCCTGATGTATCTACCAAATGCAGCGAAACCTGCGCCGTTGCTGCTTTATATTTCTTTCTTAGCAAATAATATCACCGCTTCCGATAGTGCCGTATCACCGCAAATGATATGGATCAAAGACGGCAAACAAATCTCTGGCGGCGTACCGCAGAAGAAAGGGCAAATTGATATTGCCTCTTTCATCAATGCGGGGCTGGGCTTTGCCTGTATTTATTACGGGCAAATAGAACCCGATACTAAAACTGGTCTACCTTATGGTATTCGCAGCCAGTATTTGCAAGCGGGACAAACTACCGTTGGCAATAATGAATGGGGTGCTATTGCAGCCTTTAGCTGGGGCCTCAGCCGGGCCATGGATTACTTTGAAACCGACAAGCAAGTAGATGCCAAACGAGTAGCCATCAACGGTGCTTCCCGCTTGGGTAAAACCGTTTTATGGGCCGGCGCAAAAGACACTCGTTTCAAAGTGGTGATTGCTTCCGTATCTGGTGAAGGTGGTGCAGCCATTGCCCGCCGCAATTATGGCGAAACCATTGCCCATATTACCGATACCAGCCGCTACTTCTACCAGTTTGCACCAGCTTATCATAGCTATGCAACCCGTGTAAATGAATTGCCATTTGATGCCCACATGTTGGTGTCCTTAATCGCCCCTCGCCCGCTGCTATTACAAACTGGTGATACCGATTACTGGAGCGATCCGAAAGGGGAATGGCTGAGTACGTTGGCTGCATCACCGGTATATAAATTGTTCGGCAAAGACACGCCTACCACAACTGCCTGGCCTGCCGCTACCGATACTTCTCAATTACTTCATACACTAGGATATTACATGCACAAAGGCCCGCATGGTATTTTGCCGGAAGACTGGTCGTTGTTTATTAAGTATCTGAGGAAGTGTTTGTAGTTAAACCGCAAAAAAGCTAAGGGCGCTAAGAATGAATGCTTCGACATAGTTGTCTTTTCTGTTGCTAAAAATTGATCAGCAATCTCGCTTTTGTCATCCCGAGGAACGAGGGATCTGCTGCCACACTATTAACGATTCAGAAGAAATAAGTAGCTGCAAAAAAATCTACGATCAGATGCTTCGTTCCTCAGCATGACAACTTTGAATTTACTTTATTAAATCCGCCTTACATACTTTCTGTAAACTCTAAGACTATCAATACCCATGAGTCAATCCCGCCGAACCTTTTTCCGCCGCACTGCTGGTGGATTATTAGTAGCACCCGCCGCAGCTACCTTCAGTAGTTGTGGTAGTTCCAAAACGGCAACCGTTACCGGTTATACTGCCTCACTGGAAACCGGCAAAAAAGTTACCCTTAATATCACTGACTTTGGCGCAAAAGGCGATGGACAAACCAAGAATACTTTTGCCATTCAGCAGGCCATTGATCGCTGTTCTGTATTAGGTGGCGGCTCGGTAACTATCCCTGCTGGCAACTGGATCACGGGAGCTATTGCATTAAAATCAGGCGTATCATTATACCTTGAGAAGGACGCCATTCTCACTGGCTCCTCAGACTTTGCTGATTACCCTGTAAGCCAGGTGCGTTGGGAGGGCAAATGGATTGCCGGGCATGTAGCGTTAATCTATGCTTTCGATGCCCACAACATCGGCATTACCGGGCCGGGAAAAATAATGGGAAGCCATGCACTAGGCGGCCGTCCGAATGATAAGCAACCGCTTCGCCACCCTGCGCTGATTGAACCCATTGGCTGTACCAATTTAACCTTTGAAGGTTTCTCCACCGACTATTATCTTATGTGGAGCATGCATCCTACCAATTGCCAAAACCTGTTGTTTAAAAACCTCACCATCCGCAGCACCGGTGGCAATGGCGATGGCATTGATATCGACTCCTGCAAGCACGTAACCATTGATGGTTGTGATATCAGCACTGGCGACGATTGTATTTCGCTCAAGTCGGGCCGGGGCATGGAGGGCTATACTTTGCTTAATACCACTGAAGATGTAAACATTACGAACTGCACTTTTGCTGATAGCATTTTTGCCTGCATTGGCATTGGTTCCGAAACCTCTGGCGGCATCCGTAATGTGCTGATTGAGAAGTGCAAATTCACCGCTGCAAAAACACATGCCATTTACATTAAGAGTCGTCCCGGCCGGGGTGCTTTTATCGAAAACATTCGGGTGAATGATATTGATGTGGCCGGTACCGAAGGTGGCTTTCTTCGCTTCAATATTTTAGGCAGCGGCCTGCAAGACGCCGTGCCAGTACCCGGCCTCGATGGCATCCCCACCATTAAAGATTTTCATTTTTCCAACATACGGGTGACGGACGTGCCGGTGTTGGTAGAAGGCACCGCTATTCATCCTGATAAACCTTTGCAAGGCTTCTCTCTTACTAACGTTATCGGCACTTGTAAGCAAGGTATTTCCTTGGCAAATATTAAAGATGCTAAGCTGGCCGACATTAATGTAACGGGCTTTACTGGTCCGCTGCTGCGTACCTACAATGTCAGCGGGAAAGGCCTTGGCGGGGCTGTTGCGATGGATGCGCCTAAACCGCCTGCGGCTATTGGGGAGCCAGCGATGAAGTATGAGTTGAAGTAATGATTAACATCACTTTTTCTGGTATAAAACTGTAAATTTGAAAGTGTATTTTCTTTCACTATAAAACTAAGTTTATGTCTGCTAATATAACATCTGCTTACCTATCTCTTTCATTCGACCAATTGGTTGATTTAGTGAAGCAATTACCGATAGATGAAAAGCGTCAGATAATTGATTTGTTACACGAAGATGATGCTATTGAAATACCTGAAATGCAACAACAGCTTGTAATGGAAAGAGTGCAGAAATACGAAGCCCACCCAGAGTTGCTAATAGATGAGGAAACCGCATTACAAATGATAAACAAAATGTAATGCCTTTATACAAACTCCTATTCTCACCCGAATCTTTGAAAGAAATAGAAGCAATTGTTTTTTATTACGATCAAAAAAGTAATGGCTTAAGCAAAAGATTTAAATCCAACTTATTAGCTGCACTAAATGCAATTAAAGCTAATCCTCAAAGTAGATCATTTCGTTATAATAATGTAAGATTTGCCGTAGTGACAAAGTTCCCTTACGCAGCACATTACACGGTTGATGAGCAGGCTAGAATTATTAAAATTCAGGCGGTATTAGGATTTAAGCAGGATGACAAAACTAACTGGAAGCTTCGATTTTAATTAACTAAATACATAGGGCTGTCGGCTATCTATATAATACGCATCAACCATCGTTAGAGCCGCTGTGGGTATCGCCCTTCGATAAGGCTAAACTCCCTGCGGTCTCCGCCCATTGCATTCCGAAGCCAGTGAGCAAACGAGAATACTGTTTGGCTTTTATCATGTAGCCTTTCAGTATTTAAATCTTTTTTTATGTGTTTACGTTATCAAGTAAAGACTTGCAACTCAAAAAAAGAAATCTAAATTTGGATCTTACAAAACCCCTTTTAATACAATTTCCACAATGAATCTTTTCGATAAAAAATATCAAATCTTTATTAGCTCTACTTACAAAGATTTGGTAAAGGCAAGAGAAGAAGTAATAAAAGTAATCTTGAACTTATACCAAATTCCAATAGGAATGGAAATGTTCAGTGCTGATAATGATGAGCAATGGGAAGTTATTAAAGGGACTATTGATAACTCAGACTATTATATACTAATTCTAGGACACAGATATGGCTCAGTTACAAAAGAAGAGATTAGTTACACGGAGAAAGAGTTCGATTACGCAAAATCATGTAAAATTCCAGTTCTAGCTTTTGTTAGAAATGAGAATGTAGCTACCACGCCAGAAGAAAGAGATTCTGAATTTAAAAAGCAGGAAAAATTGTTAGAATTTAGAGGAAAAGTAACTTCAAATTCATTAGTGGACTTCTGGACAACCGAAAGCGAACTCGCACAAAAAGTATCTTCAGCATTAATCAAAACTTTTTTTAAGACACCCCGTATTGGTTGGATTAAAGCAGACCAAGCAATTTCTCCTCAAACATTAGAAGAGCTAGCAATACTGAGCAAAGAAAATAGAGAGATCAAGGAAGAATTAGAAATCTTAAGAAATAAAACCAAAAGCAATAAACCGCTATTTAAACTATTAGTAAACGGTTCTGAGCAACTAGAGTTGAAGTTACTTAATAAGGTTGGAGCGCCTTTAGATTATTTAACGCATATATCAAAATGGGACTACCCTTCATACATTTTAGAGTATTACAATCAAAAAAACGTTGATGACTATAATAAAAAAATAGATACGTTAAAAGATGTAGTAAATTCTTACAATTTAGAAATTGAATTTGCTAGCAGAAAAATAGATAATGCTATAGAATCAAAAATTTCGGTTTTAAATATTGGAAAAACTAAAGCTAACGAGGTATTTATTGAACTACTATTTCCACCCGAATTATTAATAATTTCAGAGAAGCCAATTAAACATAGGGATTTTATTAAAAGGCCAAAAGAATTTGAATATCATCCAATTCTTTCAACAATAGAGAGTGTTTCAAACCGAAATAATGTTT
>CAXTDG010000270.1:0-6560 GCA_964242675.1 uncultured Chitinophagaceae bacterium | reverse complement strand
GTGTATAAAATTCATAGGTCTGTGGAAAACGGAAGAAGTGCTTAATGGTTGAAAGTCACTTCTCCTAAAATCTCTTCAAGTATAGAAGTCCACAGGAATTGTAGAAATGAAAAAGCTAAAGACCCTCTATAGAGCTTAGAAAGTTCTTGGGCTTGATTGATTGTGGGTTGGCTCGTACCTTCTTCCCGTTTCTTTATTTTGTCAACAGTTACTGGAACTTTAGCAACTGCGACTTCTTCACCAACTTTTGCTGACACTCCAGTCCACTTAAAAATTTTTGGAGTTATGGATGCTTTATCTACTGTTACGAGTACAAAAAACGGGATAAAGAAAATTATGAGAATTTCATTTTTCCTTTGTATTACATCTATTCCTCATCACACAAAAATTGACTTCCTCCACAATTTTTGCTACTTAATGTTTTCTCTAGCTTTGATTTTCTACTATGTTTGTTTACCCTTTCTGGTATAACCAACCTTAAGCCATGAGAAAAACGCTATTAGCAACCCTTGTTATCATTCCCTTCTTTTGGGTGCCTTCGGAACTTAAGAGCCATTTAAAGCGTCCGGCACAACCTACTATCAAAGTTTGAAACTTATCTGATGCTGTAAAGAAATACGTCACCACTTCAACCGTTTATAAGACTGTTGAAAACTGGATAAGTAAGGTGTGGCCATTTTAAATATTGTCTTTCTAGATTCGTATTTTCCACAATCGGCTGCTTTGTAAACCACTACTATGCTATCTCACAGAAAGCGCAAACCCATCGCCCCACGTGCTGGAGCATGGATACCTGAGTTGGATGCCCAGCCTGCTTATAGTGTCAGGATACAACCCATTCTTACAGCGGGGGACTTGGTACAGCACATAACTCTTGACTACCTAAATGAAGGCCGCCCCATACAGGTGCTGGATACTAATCACGCTGATGCACTATGCCTCTATACCGAAGGCCCGCAGCAAATACCAGTGCTTATCTGGTACCCGATAAGCCAATTGATACTAGTGTATTCTGCAAAAGACAGTACTTACGTTGCTGAATAAGTTCTTCATAAAGTACCCCCCATAATGCATATAAAAAAAATAATTCTATTTGCCAGTCTGGTAGCATTTGCTGCCGCTCCTTCCTACGCAGGTAAATGCGCCAAGAATTGTAAAGTTTGTAAAAACTGTAAGTACTGTAAGCGATGCGCCAAGGATGGTGATACTTGTAGTGTTTGTAAGAAGTAAATTATACTTACTTCATCTAACCTCAAATCCACAACTATAATGGGTAATATAACGAATCACAGTATTAAGGACGGTTTAAATAGTTACTTAATCTTCGTTGATGAAATGAAAGTTCTTACCATTTACTCCATTGTTGTTTCAAAGGTCCGAAGTAATTAGAGACACTATAAGCAGGATTCTTCACCCGGAATCCATAAAAGCCTTAAAAAACAGATAGATTTTAGTGTGGAAATCAAAGTCAATAATTAAAATGATTTTAGGTTTAAGCTTCTTTGCAATAAAAAAGCCCAGCTAACAGTCTAGCCGGGCTTTTCTCATTTGTGAACCATATAGTTATTATTGTCTTACTAGTGACGTATTGCTTAGTAACGTACCGGTAGCATCGTAAACCTGTACCTGGTACAAGCCATTGGGGTATTTTTCAATATTGAGGGTAATGCTATTAGCATTTGCTTTTTGTGTAACCAGTATTTGCCCTGCCCCGTTCAACAATCGAACCTGCATACCGGGTTCCACCCCGGCAATTACAGCCTTATCTTTTACGGGATTAGGATAAATACTAATGTCAACCTTTGCAGTGGACAGTTTTACAATAGCAGAGTAACTGGAATGTCCATCAATATCCCATTGGTGAATACGATAATAAGCTATGCCAGAAAGAGGTAAGGCCTCGGTATAGTTATAATCGTTTATGCCGTTCCCCTTACTGTTTACCGAGCCTAACACGGAGAAACTCCTGCCATCGGCACTTTTCTCTACTTGGTAACGAGCCACATATTGCTCCTGCACTTGCCAGGATAGGGCTGCTTGCTTTTGCGTATTAACTGTACCATTCAGCGATAGCCACTGTAGTGGAAGGATCATCCCAATACTTCCTACGGCAAAAGAACCCCATGTGCCAATGCTGTTGCTGGTAATACTGCCTGCCAGGTTGGCTCCGGTAGAGGTACCTCCCTCATTCAGCCAATTACCGCCCGCTTTATGTGCTACCCGACGCTGGGGTAAGGCATAAAAGAAGGTATCGTTCGTGCCATCCCAATATACGGTTACAGTACCTGTAGCTGTAGTAAGGGGAGAAACATCCCAATACTCCCGGGTATTATAAGCAGTAAGTGCAGTAGCTTCTGTACCGCCGTTCGTCATAGCTCCGAAGCCTGCATCGGCAGCAAAGTAGCGGGCTGCAAGGCCAGTATTGTTAGCTGACAGCGCAGCCGTAACAGGTTGATATTTGGTAGTGTTGCCTATCGGGAAAGTAAAACTGCCAGTACCCTCTTTTACAACCGTACCATTTACATGGCTGGCATCCTTAGCACCACTAACGCTACCATTGGCAGTAATAGTAAGCGGGTTGCTACTACTGTTGGTGATCAAGCCATTATTAAATGTAACGACAGCATCAGCTTTCAAAGGAGCATTTAAAGTAATGCCAACTGTATTATTAAAAACTACGTTTTCAGCAAGAAAGGGGCTGCTACCGCCCACCGACTGAGCCACTGTGCCATTGAAGGTAAGCGTACCATTGTAAGGCAGTGTCATGGTTACATTATTGGTAAGGTTGCCCTTCAGTGTCACTGTACCATCATTTTGAAGGGAACCAGCATTAGTGGTAATATCACCATTTACTTGCAACGTGCAGGCACTCTTGACAGTAATGGCGGCGCCATTGTTATAAAGAATCTGTGCGCTGGCATTGAAACAAACGGATGCAAATGCTATAATCGTTATAAATTTCATTTTTATAGAATTACGAGTCTCTTATTATTTACTTGTTACATATTATTACTGTACAATGCTCCACATTAAAGTAGGTACTTGCGTCCATGTGGTGCCATCTGCCCGATATATCACTACCTGGAAGGAATTAGCAGTAATAGTATTACCAATAACAGTAGCTACTAATACGTCCGTATTGCCCAAATCGTCCTGACCTTTAATAGTAAGTTGTATGTTTTGCGTGCCGCTTAGATTCAGGTTGTGCGTAACGGTGATCGTTTTCTTTTGAGCAGCGCTGGTACCAACACTTGCAGTTCCGATATAATTACTAGTCAGTCCGGTTCTGGTGATTTTACCTACTGTACCATCTGTTTTTATCACCAAAATTTGATTGAAAGTAGAAGCATCTGCTCCATCTGCAAGGCTGCGCACTCTTAATGTTCCGTTTACATCCAGTGTTTCCGTAGGTGAATTTGTATTAATACCCAGTGCATTTGCCAGTACTACATATACCTGTACTGCTGTTCTTACGCTTTCTATGCTACCTACTGTTTGAGAAACATAATAAGTACCTGTGGTTAATGTTGCAGTGCTTGCCAGTGCGGTGCCCCCGGTTGCCACATTATACCATTTAAAGCTAGCACCACTTTCGCCAGATGCAATAAGATTAGCTACAGT
This sequence comes from uncultured Chitinophagaceae bacterium, assembly GCA_964242675.1. Lineage (GTDB taxonomy): Bacteria > Bacteroidota > Bacteroidia > Chitinophagales > Chitinophagaceae > JAZKFT01. The sequence continues at coordinate 2,939 of CAXTDG010000270.1, read as the reverse complement.
TGCTCCAGCATTTACGTATTGTGGTGAAGTGGCAGTAGGTGCACTGGGTACTGCGGCACCCCAAATACTAAAACATCTTCCATAAGAAGTGTAAGAGGAGGGCGTAGCATCATAAGAAGTGTAAGGGCCTGTATCGGAATGAAAAATATTGCCGGAGACAGTATAATAATATACCCTGAATTCAATAGTGCCAGCAGGAATCTGGCTGGTAGTAGCTAAGTTTACAGACGTCAAGGTATAGCTAGAGCCATTGGGCGTGAACAGGCCAAGTGAGGTATTGAAATTATCGACACTCCACCTTAGCTGGGCCTTTATTCCAGCTGTAGTAGGTGCAATACCGTGTATCACAAATCTATCGAAGTTGATCGTTTTACTTGTAACTAGAGTGTAGGATAAATAAGAAGTGGTGCTTGAAGTAACAGTAGCAGAGGCATTAGTATTAGTCCAAACATTTCTATTATCTGCATAAGTCGTTAAGCCCGCCCCTTTATTTTGTGCTGCCGAGGTAATGCTGTTGCTATTAATTATCACCCCGCTTTGCGGATAAACTTGGGTTGAAGTGTTAGCCCCTGACCAGTAACTGTGTCCTCTATGTGCCTAACAGGATTATAGAAGAAGTAGTAGTTAGGAAAGGAGGGAAATACGTTTCATAGAATTGTTGCTTTTTATGCAGGAGTATGGTTTAGCACCCGCAGTGTTTTTGAATTGGTTTTAAATTATAAATTGGTTTTATAAGCAGTACTCAGTAGAAATTATCTTACGGCTAAGTAAATAAACAAACCTCACATTACCTCTTGTAGGTAAGAGATGAATAATAAAGAATAATAAGATTATACAGCATTGACCAAGTAGGCCTTTGCAAGCTATAACAGTAAGCTAAATTGCTTGTTATCAAGGTAGACGAAGTATAACACACGCCTTCAAATGTGGAAGAGAGTCTTCTCATATTGGATTATTTTTTATGTGGAAATTTTTAGTGCTTATCACGTGTATTTACTAAAAATTACATGCAAAGTATTTAAGGGAATAGCTTTGCACTTGATTAAACGATCATTATTCCACTTTATTATATTGTCTTGCATTTTTTGAAATTTTCAGCCTGCGAAACACATTTTTTGTTCTGAAGATTACGTCGCCTAGGATATTGTTTTACGATAAGGCCTACAACCTTAATGCCCGAGATCATGGAATGCCTAATTCGGCAGAGACGGCTTTTAACAAAATAAAGGGCTTGTTTCAGGATGCTCCCGAAGAAGAAAAGGGAGAGGTTACATTGACGCTTACACACCTGCTGATATTACTATCGGTAGTGGACCATATTGCAAAGGCTTTGTTGGCTTCAAAAGCAGAGAGATTTGTTTCTTGTCTGGTTATTATTTTTCCTGGCTTAGACGAAGATTGGGTAAAAAGTTATCTCCACAATGCAGAGTACATTTTTTGTACGTTTCGCCATCAGTACGGCTGCTTACCAACGATGGGAGCACTACTGCAACGTCTTACCAACCTCAATAGCTTCTAACGAAGGAAATAACAATGGAATCAGTTAACAAAGAAGGCGGCGCACCCGCTACGCCCTTTACACTCAATTCTTTTTTGTAGAATATCAATTATTATATAGTAAATTATCCAGTATGTAATACTCTTTGTTGGCCTCCTTCAACCTTATTCTATTGCTTGGTACCTCCTGCCACAAGAATCATTCAGATTCGGACTTGCTTCCTAACAACAGACTTGATAATGTAACTACCCGGAGAGTGTCTGACAATTCCGTTGTTAGTACGGCTAGATACTTGTACGACAACACTGGTAAACTTATGCCTATCCTTTTCGGTGGCTCTGCTCTCAACCAGTATAAATATGATGCACAGAATCGACTTGTCTCGACAACTATTGACCGTGTAGCTCGTGATACACTTGTATACAGTGCCAATGGCCGTAATGTACGCTTCTATCAGTATGTTCCATACCCAGGAGTGTCTTCCTCCCATGCTTTTGTGTTTGATAGCAACAATCGCCTTGTTCTTGACTCAACAATCATTTCCAAGAACATTGTTGGTAGCTACTATAAGTATAACTACAACACTGAGGATAATCTCCAAAGTATAGAAAGATATAATGGTAACTATAACATCGGCACCGTTACCACCTATACCCGTTAGGATTCTACAGTGTTCACCCATGATGGAAATGAAACCCCTTACTACAACAACCGTTTCTCTTTCTATCTTATTGATAATTTAACCTGGCTTGCCCTTTCAAAGCATAACAACGTATCTGCAACAAATTTTAATGGAACCTCTAACCAGCTTAACAACTCTTTTATTTTTTCCACTACCTACTATTCAAACGGGCTCATCCGTACCCAGGTGGTGGGTAACAACGTAAACACTTTTTGAAGCGGGAATTCTATTACCAGTAACGAGGGAGTGATGGCTGTTTTGTATAGCTAATTAGCAGTCATCTTAATTGTTTTTAACCATCGTTCAACTAACTTTTCCCAATCGGAAATAGGTAACTTCTCCCAATCCGGAACTTTTTGTGCTGATTTATTTAACCCAAATGCGTGTCCACCCTCTGCATAAATATGGTATTCGGTAGGAACACCTGCTTTCTTCAATGCGATATAATAAACCAATGAGTTTTGAATACTGTCGATAGGGTCATTTCCTGCTTGTAAAATGAACATTGGGGGAGTATCGCTATCAACAGGCAGGGTCTTATTTAATTCATAAGGTCTAGTGCTATGGAAAGTCATATGTCCTGGGAACAGTACGATTCCAAAATTTGGTTTACAACTCACTTCGTCAATATCATCCGTTATAGCATAGGCTCGCTTTCTATAATTGGTACTTACATCAGCAACCAAATGCCCGCCCGCTGAAAATCCCATAACACCAATTCTATTTGGTTCAATACTCCATTCTTTGGCATGAAAACGC
>CAXTDG010000269.1:0-6567 GCA_964242675.1 uncultured Chitinophagaceae bacterium | reverse complement strand
ACAATGTCTTTTGTTGGGTACATAGCAGCACCGCCAACCATTACTGTTTTTTGTGCTATTGCATTTGCAGATACAAACATTACTGATGCTGCAATCATCCATTTGAAAACCTTTTTCATAAATACAAGTTTGAAAATTTGTGATGCAATACCTACGGCTATAGCATTCTTACAGTTTGAATTGCTTAAAATAATTCTTGAAAATGATTTGAATTAAAACTTGAAAAAGGTTAATTTATTTTAATGTGATAAAAGTAGTTGCATAAAAAAAGAGCCTCTTTTCAGAAGCTCTTTTTTGTAAAAATTTATTCTTATACTTTTCCTAATACGTACAATTGTTCTAGGTGAGGAGTAGGGCTACCGCCTTCATCTTCCAGTGTGATGGCAAATGCCTGTGCACCGGTTATTTGTTTCATAGCGGATGGTTGATCTTTATTGCCAATTACGTTCGTATTTACCATACCTGCGTCTACTGGTTTACCATCTACAATAGCCCACAATTGGTATTGTTTTCCAGCAGCGGGTGCAGGCAAATTATTTACCGTGAGAAAAACATTTTTTGTTTGCTTATTCCAAAAAACAGTAGCTACTGAACCGGCTCTTTGTTCGTTAGCCGCTGGCATATTTACTTTAATTACAGAAGTATCAGTAATAGCATTAAAACTAGCTCGGTACGCATCAATCTTAGCTGTCATTGTGCCTTGGCTTACCAATAAATCGTCATACTGTTTATTGTATTTTTTGTATTGACTATAATAATAGAAATTAAGAATAGCACTACCTAGTAACAAGATAACCGATGCTGCTACTGCACCTCTTAGCCAGCGAATGCTTTTAGGTGCCGGTGTTATAGGTATAACTTTTGCGCCTTGTGGTTGCTCTTTATTTTGAGAAATTGATGTTGCCCCTGTAGCACTCTTCTCTTCTTTTATAGAGGCCATTATTTTTTCCTTCAGGAAGGCTGGTGGTGCAATTGCGTTTTCGAGTGCCTGCTTTTCAAGTCCTATTTCAAAGTCTGTAATAGCCTGCCTTACTTCAGCATATTGCGTGGCATACCCTTCCACTTCCCTTACTTCTTCATTAGAAGCAAGGCCAAGTACGTAGGCTTCAATTATACCACTTGATATGTATGCTTGTATATCCACTTTTATTTTAGGTCGTCTTCTTGTTCACATTTTATTTGATAGGTACAAAACTTTACTCTAGCTACTGTTAAAGCAAAGTACGAAGCTGGCTTAGTGCCGCTCGTAGCCTTGTTTTTACAGTACCCAATGGTATGCCCTGTAACTGCGATATCTCTTCCTGTGTTAGTCCTTTGAAATAAGATAGATCAATGAGGTCTCGATATTCGGGTTTTATACGCTCCAGCAATTTCCGCAATCCTATCTTGTCTATATTCTGCGAAATGCTGCCTGCCTGTTCATATACGGCTTCTGTTACTTCTCGGTTTTGTTGACTGTTACGATATCCTTTACTTCTTATCGTATCAATGGCTTCATTGCGGGCAATGTTCAGCATCCAGGTGTACAAACGACTTTTAGCAGCATCGTATGTATCAATTTTCCTGTATATATTAATGTACACTTCCTGCAGCACATCACCAGCTATTTCTCTATCGGGTATTATGTTGGAAATAACGGTGTACAATGCGCCGCTATAGTTGTCATACAGATAGGAAAAAGCAAAGTCATTCCTTTCTTTCAGAAAACTAATCAGTTCTTGTTCGGTATATTTTCTCGTCTCCTGCAAAAGTCTTTTTTGATATTAATGATGCAAATTGCCTGGCTCTGATTTAAAGTTAATTAACTAACGGTCTGGCTATATTTATCAGCCGTCATCAATTCACCCGTAGTATCTGCTGTCAATTGCACTTTTACAATCCATCCGTCACTATAGGGGTCGGTGTTTACCAATTCTGGTTTGTTGTTCAGCGCTTCGTTCACTTCCAGAATAGTGCCGGTAACCGGCATAAATAAATCACTTACTGTTTTTACCGCTTCAATAGTACCAAACACTTCTCCTTCATTAATGGTTTGACCCACTGTGCTAATGTCTATATATACAATATCGCCCAGTTCGTGTTGGGCAAAGTCTGTAATGCCTACCAGTGCAGTGTCGCCGTCAATCTTTATCCATTCGTGGTCTTTGGTGTATTGAAGTTCAGCAGGAAAATTCATAAAAAAGGTTTTGCGTAAAAATTCAGCGGTAAATGTAATGGTAACTGCTAATAACAAAAAAGCTACCGGGTTCTCTTTCTTATAACATTCTTAGCCAGTGTTTTTTTTACGGGTGGGGCCATTTCTTTTTCCAGTGCCTTGTATTCGTCTTCTGTCAGCACTTTCATTGTCATTCGTACATCGCCAACGGGCCGGTCGCCGGGGGCAGTAGGTACGGTAGCAATTTTATCAATTACGTTCATCCCCGCTTCTACTTCTCCATACACAGTATATTTCTGATCGAGAAAAGGCGTACCGCCTACTGTTTTATAGGCTTCTCTTTCCTGCGGCGAAAATACCCGACCTGTTTGCACCTGTAGTATGTTGAGTTCTTCATCCGTCATGGTTTTGCCCTGCACAATATAAAACTGGCAATTGCTGCTGGCCATTTCGGGGTTATTATCTCTTGCAGCAGCCAGCACACCTTTTTTATGAAACAAGCTGGGGCGAAATTCTGCCGGTATGCGGTCTCCCGGTGCAGACCCCATACCCAGCATTTGGCCGGGCTGTGCATTTTTGCTATTAGGGTCTCCACCTTGTATCATAAATCTGTTGATGACTCTGTGAAACAGCAGGCTATCGTAGAAACCCTCATTTACCTTGGCAATAAAATTATCCCGGTGCAATGGGGTACTGTCGTACAGGCGTACAATCATGTTTCCGCTATCGGTAGCAACAAGTACCCGTGTGCCAGGAATGTCTTTCATCACCGTTTTTACCGGCGCAACCTTACGGACAGCAGTTGTTTTACGAACAGTTTTTTTAGGAACAGCTTTACGCTGGGCAAAAGAAAAAGAAACGATACAGAAGGAGAGGATGCAACCTGCGGTAATTGATAACCACTTCATAGTGCAGTTGAGATTAAGCGTTTTGTTGATCGAAGTAAAACAGGACGTAGTCTTTCAAAAAATTTTCCTGCTCTATCAGTTGTAGCGAAGGTAATTCTTTCACTTGTTGGAAATGGGGCCAGCCATCTTCATCCCTGCCCAGTAGTTCATAGTAGCCACCCGGCATCAGGATGGTGCAAACTGCTACATGCATCAGATCTTGCTTTTGCTCCTTTGTTATTTTTTCTTTGAAAAACTGCACCTCCTGTAGGCCTATCAGGTACAGGATGGCGTCCATATCAGGCTTTTTGCCAAAGCGTTCTGCCAGGCTAGCTTCCAGGTTCCACCAGCGGGTTTGTAAATCGTCAGAAATATTCATAGTCAACAGTCGGCAGTCAACAGTTGGTAGCCGAGGCGGCAAAAGTAGGCAATGCACTATTTGTATTTACCTGCTAACTGTCGACTGTTGACTGCCGACTACTATTATCTTTGGCGCCCTTCGGGAAAACGAATGATATGATACCTATACAAACCATACGAGAACGAGCCGCTTGGGTAAAAGAGCGACTGGCTGTTAAGAATTTTGATACAACCATTGTAGATGAAATAGCAGCACTGGATGAAAACCGCCGCCAGGTGCAAACCCGCACTGAAGAACACAAAGCAAAGCTAAATGAAGCCAGTAAAGCCATTGGGCAGCTAATGCAACAGGGCAAAAAAGAGGAAGCTCAGGGGCTGAAAGACCAGGTGGCAACACACAAAACCAGCATTGCTATGCTGGATGAAGAACTGAAAGTGCTGGAAGGTCAACAGTATAATAAACTGGTGCTACTGCCCAATACACCTGCGGAAATAGTACCGACAGGCAAAACACCGGAAGAAAATGTAACCATCAAAGAAGGGGGCGAAAAACCAGAATTAGGCAGTGCTGCCTTCCCACATTGGGAACTAACTAAAAAGTACAACCTTATTGATTTTGAACTAGGCAATAAGGTTACGGGTAGTGGCTTCCCTTTTTATATAGGTAAAGGCGCCAAACTGCAACGCAGCCTCATTCAGTATTTCCTTGATTTTAATACCGAGGCTGGCTACACCGAATATTTACCGCCTTTCATGGTAAATGAAGACAGCGCTTTTGCTACCGGAAGTTTGCCCGATAAAGAAGGCCAGATGTATCATGCTACAGAAGATAATTTTTACCTAATACCTACTGCCGAAGTGCCGGTAACCAATGTATATCGGGATGTAATTATAAAAACAGCTGACCTACCCATTAAAATGACGGCTTACAGTCCGTGCTTTCGGCGGGAAGCCGGTAGTTATGGCAAAGATGTACGTGGACTAAACCGCCTGCACCAGTTTGAAAAGGTGGAAATTGTACAAATAACGGAACCAGAGAAAAGCATGGCGGCGCTGGACGAAATGGTGGCTCATGTAGAGAAATTGCTGCAAAGCCTCAACCTGCCTTACCGCATATTATTATTATGTGGCGGAGATATGAGTTTTACCAGCGCTATTACATACGACTTTGAAGTATGGAGTGCCGCCCAGCAACGCTGGCTGGAAGTAAGTAGTGTTAGCAATTTCCAGGATTTCCAAACCAACCGCCTGAAGTGCCGCTACAAAAACGAAGGTGGAAAAACGGTGCTCTGCCATTCTTTGAACGGATCTTCATTAGCCTTGCCTCGTATTATGGCAGCGCTGCTGGAAAATAACCAGAGCGAAGAAGGTATTAGATTACCAGAGGTATTGCAGCCCTATTTCAAAGGGGAGATAATAAGATAGCATTCAAAACCTATAAGGTCTATTTTACATTTCAACGATTTTGCGATTTGAAAAAGACCTTATAGATTTTATATAACCACCTGCTTATGCATTCTTCTGCATCTTCAACCCTAACCTGCAAAAACTGCGATACTGTTTTTACAGGCAACTACTGCAGCAACTGCGGTGAAAAGGTGTATCATGATCATGATAAATCTATCCCGCATTTTTTTGAAGATGCCTTGCATTTTATCACCCATCTCGATGGTTCATTCTTTACCACGCTTAAAACCATCTTTACCCAGCCTGGGCAACTATCGCTGGATTATTGCAGCGGCCGCCGGAAGAAGTACTTCAAGCCGCTTTCGTTTTTCCTGCTGCTGGTAGTGCTATATCTTCTGTTTCCATTACTGTCGGGGCTAAACATGCGGATGGAATATTATCCGGGCAACTTTGGTGCTTTTGCAGCTCACTGGATTGAAGCGAAGATGGCCAGCAAGCATCTTACAGAGGAACAACTATCGGAAGTGTTTGCTCATAAATCGGAGAAGTGGTCGAAAGTGATGCTGCTTGTCATTATTCCGTTTTCTGCTGCGGCACAATGGCTGTTATACATCCGCAAGCGAAATTATTTCTTCGACCACCTGGTGTTGAGTACAGAAATCAACAGCTTCTTTCTTGTAATGGTGTTTTTTATATGGGCAGTAATATTATGGTTGCTGAATCATGTATTGCCTAAAAACTGGTGGGGAAACGAAGCGCTATCCATTGGTGGCGGTTACTTTTTTGTGGGATTGTTTATTGCTGCTGCCTTCCGTCGTTTTTACAACGAAAGTCGGCGGATCGCCTTTTTAAAAACATTGTTGTTCATTGCCCTGCATGTGTTGATTGTGTACTTCCTCTACAAATTCCTTTTATTTGTTGCAGTGATGCTAACGATTTAGGTGGTGAATAGTCAATGGTGAAAGATCCGATAACAGAAAGAATTAAGCTGCCGAAAGTGTTACGACTTTATTTTGGAGAGAAGTGATTAATTAGATAAGAGACTAAGTAATTGCAATGGAAAATCAGCTTGCTGTTTTAATATCAGCTTATGAAGACGAAAGAAGCAAGCTTCAAATAATGCTGAATGAATGTCTGAATGATGTAGATATAGATTACTTGTCGGCACATTACTGCTCAATAGCACTCAGCCAAAACAATTATAAACTACAAGTACTCAAAAGACTGGATGACCCATTGTATGGTGAAAAGCTTAGGCAGCTAAACAAAATCAGTTTTTATGAGAAGAGGTTGACTGATGAATTTTCAGATGCAATGAAAGATTATTGGGAACAAAATATTTCAAAAGCAAAAGAGGAACTGGAGAGACTAAACCAAATTCCCAAGCCACAAATAAATGAAAATGAGTTATCTGTAGTCGATGATTTCTTGTTCAAACTTCTCAATAATAACTTCAGTAAAGCAGAGTTAATTCTAAATCAGAAATCTAATTTGCTTTTACAATTTCGATACACAAAGAAAAGACTCACTTTAAAAATTTCATTTTTGAAAAAACACATTGCAAAGCAGGTGTTGTATGAAGATAGAATCAGATCATTGAAGAAGATAGGTTTTCAAACAGCCAACGATGAAAATAGCCTGATAATGTTTCTTGCAGGGGAAAAGGATACAATCTTAAGCCAAACAAAAAGCGTTTTAGCTAAAATTGTGTTTGAAGTATTTCATTACTCAGCATTTCAAAACGAAACGTTTTTAAGA
>CAXTDG010000268.1:0-6574 GCA_964242675.1 uncultured Chitinophagaceae bacterium | reverse complement strand
CTACTACGTTGAAGCCGTACTTATCGTTCCATACAAGATCAGCTGGGCCAAATAGGGAAATAATAGTTTCAGTATTGGAAGTGGCACTTAGGTTTCCAATACGGGCAGACCCGCCCAAGGTTCTGATTTCGGACGACGGAGCGGCATAACCACCTTCTACAAACTGCTTTGAATTGAATGTATTGAAGGTGTTGCCTATTACCACATTGGTCTTTAGCTTTTGAAAAAACGTTTTGGTGTAGTACAGCTTATTTTCCAGAATCATCTGCACTCGTTCGTTATCCCGTGTATCTACCCGGTTAAAACTACGGTCGTTCCAGATAAGGCCTGTAGCTTCCGGAGGCAGATATAGCAAGCCGTTTTCACCCACAAATTCCAGCGAAGCAGTACTATTGAAACGTAGGTTGTTCAAAATATTATAGTTCACCTGAATGTTGGGCCGCAGCGTGGTACCATTGGCAAAATTGCTGTTCGATGTAGCCAGGGCAATTGGATTATCTAAACCACCCTGTATGCCACCCAGCGATAAAAAATTGGTAAGCGGTGTTCCGTTAGCCAGATTTACATCGTACACCGGCATGGCAGGTGAACGGATCAGACCAATCTGGTAAATTTCCTGACCGGTATAGTTAGGAAAAGTGTTGCGGAAGCTGCGGGCAAAAGAGATATTGGCAGAAAACCGAAGCTTATTTGACACCTTGTAATCGAGCCGGAAACTGGAAGTTACCCGTTTGGCCCCGGTATTTATCCAGGCACCTTTTTGATCATTAAAAGCGGTGGTAAAATTATAGGTCAGGGCTTCTCCGCCTCCACTCACCTGCAAGTTGTAATCCTGAAATACACCTGTTTGCCGCAAATAGCTCAGCCAATCGGTATTGGACTGATAGTACCAATAATACGGATAGGTTGGGTCGTCAACTATAGGCCAGGTTTGGGCACTGGTGGGGTTAATGTTGCCAGCAGCTTGTTCTGCTTCCAGCCGCATCACTTTATACTGTGGTCCGTTGAGCAACGGTATAGCAGGTGGTGCCTGGCGCAAGCCATGTTGCGTTTTCAGGTTTATGTTCGTTACTCCTTTTCTGCCTCTTTTTGTCGTAACCACAATTACGCCGTTGGCTGCCCTTGCACCATAAATGGCAGCAGCATTCGCATCTTTCAGAATGTCGATTCTTTCAATATCGGCCGGGTTGATGTCGGCAATGGGGTTGATACGAGCTACGTTGCCACCGGCATTGGTATTATCAAATGGCGTTGATACGATAGGGATACCATCGATAACATACAGGGGGTCATTTCCTCCTGAAATAGAACCTGCGCCACGAATACGAATATCAACACCAGCACCTGGGTCGCCAGAACTGTTTACAATTTGTACACCGGCAGCCCGACCCTGTATCATCTGGTCGATGGAAGTAGAGGGCTGGCTAGCTAAAACTTCGCTACCTACTGATGCTACCGAACCAATCAAATCCCGCTTGCTGGTATTGGTAATACCGTTACTTACCTGGTCATTTCGCCGACCGGATACTACAACCACATCTACATTGTTGCCCGTGTCACGTGTTAGCCGGGCATTTATTTCTGTACGGGTACCAATGGTTTCCGTACGGCTATTGAAGCCAATGAAGGAAAACCGGATTTTATTAGCTGTATTAGAAACTTTAAGAGAAAAGCTTCCTGTTTCATCGGTACTCGTACCGTTCAACTGGCGGTCGCTATTACTTACTTCCACCACCGTTACGCCAGGGATAGGTTTCCCGTTGGATTCAGTTACTTTTCCTTTAACGGCAGTTGGTGTTTGCCCCAAAACTGCCAGGTGCCAGAAGGTGGTAAAAGCAAATAGCAGGGTCAGCACCTTTGCTTTTAAAAGTGTTTGATTCATAGGAAGCTAGTTAGTATTAGATGGTATCGTTTATCGTTATAAGGTTGCAATCAATAAAATGCGGATATGCTACTGTTGACGGGGTAGTAAAATCTGGTCAACTTTGTACACATAGCCTACATTGCTAGGCCCTATGCTTACTACCGGAAGCGTAATGTTGGCTGTAGTACCCAGTACCGTAGTAACTGTGCGGTTGGCACCAACAGTAGCAAACGTGAGCGTATTGGTATTGGCGTAGTTGGTATTTACCGTTCCGGTTAAGGAGGCAGCAGGCAGGTTCAGGTCCACAATGTGGTTTTTGATGATGTTGGCAAACTGAGTAGATGTAAGCGATACACCATTTAGTGTAGCCACCTGCGGATCTCTCAGAACAACCAGCCCGGCAGCCTGAAAAGCGGCATTGGTAGGGGCGAAATACGTACCGATGCGGGTAGAATTGCCAATGGTTGCCATTTGCCCGGCTTTTTGCACAGCAGCAAAAAACTGGGACAAATCTGGCTCAATAGTAGCCTGCCCAATAGCACTTCTCATCCGGTCAGATTTTGTAAAGGTCCGGTTGATAATATGTATCATACCATTGCTGGCAGGCACGTTGGCCCTTACAAACTGGCTGGCAGTAAGCGTTGGTATAATTTCCTGGTTTACCGACCGTAGCACTGGTGTTGTACTCTGCATTAGCCGGGTATCCCGAATGCTGGTAACTGTATCATAAATGAAGTAAGACTCCAATACCGATTCTGCATAAGAAGGAGAAAGTGCGGCTATATTGTTACCTACTTTGGCAAGTGCCGGAGCAATCAGCACATTCAGCGAGTCGTCGGTAGGCATTAATATGGTGGTGAACACCGGATCGCCGCCCTGGTTTTCCGGGGCCGTGTTTTGCCGAAATTCAAGTGAGGTATATACATTATCAAGAAGAGGATAGGTTTTGTAAAAGATGGAATCAATTCGTCCGTCCCGGTTTACATCGTAGCTATTGAAGCGGTCAAAAGTACTATCGGCTACTACCTGCATCAGCTTATAAAAAGTGCTATTTCTAAACTGCGGGTCGCTCTGTAGCAGTTGCTCCAGATTTGGCAACGGTACTAGTACCGAACCAATGCCGTGAATCACGCCATTGTCTGCATCAATATTCATCTTGCTTTTAATGGTGGAAACCCCGTTTACTTTTAGAGTGCTATCCCCGGTTACTACTTCTACACTTAGGAATTTCTTATTACGAGTAAGATAAACCGTTTGCCGGTACTGACTATAGCGAAGCTGCAAATCATAGTAGTACCACAGGTTGTTTACAATGTGAAAGCTAAGAATCTGAAACAGCTTGTCGGCAGGTACATTATCAATGGAGGCGTAGTTGTTGGCAGCTAAGTACTGATTGAAGGCAGCATTGGTAGGTGCAAAAATGGTGTACAGTCCACCTTTATCAATAAACTGTACTAGGTCAGCTCGTTCCAGGCCTCTGGCAAAAATGGAAAAACTGGTATCGGACTTAATCTTTTCGTACAGGTAACCGCCTTTGGGGGCCTCCTGGCTATAATATTTATCAAAGCCTTTTTTACAGCCGGTAATAATACCTGCCAGCAACAGCGACAATAAAAGAAGTATAAGGAAACGGGTATAGTGAGGTGCAGAAGATATACGTTCGGAAGAAACTTTCTTCATAAAGCAGGTTTCAGTTAGTTTTTAAGATGGCAGTAGCAGTAGGTAACTAGTAAGCAGAAAAATCGGCAATCAAAGCAACCAGGTAGTAATGGCTAGTTAAATGGGCTTGTGAGGTATGGAGTTAGAAATGAGGTGGTAAAAAGGGATCTGGATTTTGCGTTGCAAAACAAATTGGCAGGTATCCGGCAGCTGAATGTTTTATGCAGCCTAGATTCATCAAACAATCCATCTTTCCGTATAGCAAGCAAATCTCTTAGTGAACAAATTTTCTTAATAATGGCAAACCTTCGTTAGTAATAATATACAGAGTAAGTAGATGAACTTCTGTCAATTATTTCTATGAATTCAAAAGTAAATGGGGTATTAAAGAAGCAATGGTTCATTTGAAGAATCTTATGGAACAAATGTTTTTTTCTGTAAACAGAAACAAGAAAGCATTTACCAATACGCTGTTTATCAATGCGTTGCCAGTTTCAGGTTTTTAAACATCCCTAATCAGGCAGCAAATTTCTTTATCATCTGAAGCCAGGTTATTTACTATTATCCTTTAGTCATTGTTCCAATTTCTTTGGTTATAAACAGGCGACAGGATGCGGCTAAATGCTTTTTAAACCTCTTATTGCAGCAATAATAAAAATGCAGGCTACGTTACAGAAAGTAATTTTTTTCTTCAGAAACCGGAACGGGACCAACGCAACACCTACATTCGTAAGCAATCGATTGCACGTATCCTAATGTTATACAGATACTTTATTGCAGTATGCGTTTGCTTGCTGGTTCTTACCATTTCAGCAAATGCTCAGGAAGACATCAATTTCACCTCGCTTACAACCAGAAATGGGCTTTCGTCTAATTCAATAAATAGTATACTGAAGGACCGGTATGGACTAATGTGGTTTGCTACCGAAGATGGCCTTAATAAGTACGACGGCACCAGTTTTACTATTTACCGTCATATTCCTGACGACTCTACCAGCTTATCTACAAACGAAATTCTTTCCCTACACGAAGACAAGGCTGGCAACTTGTGGATAGGCACAGGCGGTGGTTCTTTAAACCTTTACGACCGGGAAAAGGATGTTTTTATTAAGTTCTCGGCTGGTACCGGGTCCAATGCAATTAGCAACAAAGTAATCAATAGCATTTGCAGCGATTACCTGGGAAACGTGTGGGTAGCACACTATGCTGGTATTAATATACTAGCGCCCAAAACAGGACAGATAACCCGGTTTCCGTTCGATTCCCGGCAGGCTTTACCTAAAACCTGCATTTGTGTTTTTGAAGATAGCCATCAAAATATGTGGATAGGCACTAATCAGGGGCTATACTTATTTAATCGCACCAATAATACTCTCAAGGCCTTTTTGCATAAGGAAGAGGAATCAGGCAGTTTGTGCGGAAATATTGTCCATGCAATTACCGAAGACCAGTATGGAAACATTTGGATTGGCACAACCAATGGCCTAAGTATGTTGCCACCCGGCGGAAAAGAATTTATCAATTATCAGCAAGGGGGCACAGCTGTAGAAAAACTTAGTAATAACACGGTAAATACATTGGCCCTGGCAGAAGACAATCAGTTGTGGATTGGCACCAGTAACGGTTTGGATATTCTAAATATCCGTACCGGGAAGATTACACATCTGCAATCAGATTTAAGAAATGTGCAGAGCCTTAACTACAACGGAATAGAAGACATTTATATAGACAAAAAAGGGCTTTACTGGGTAGGTACTTACCGGGGAGGTATTAATAAATACGATAAAAACCTGAACCTCTTTCACTTGGTGCAAGGCAACCCGCTTGACGTGCAAGGTCTGCATGCTAAAATAGTTAATACGCTTGTAGAAGATAGCAGCGGGCAGGTTTTTGTGGGTGCGGAGTACGGCGGTATCAGTCAATTTAATCCTGTTACAAAATCACTGCATCATGTCAATCTTCAATCGAAGCTGCTGGAGTCTCAAAGCCAGCTTTCTGTAGCCTCCATTATACAAGGCGATAATAAACAGCTACTAATTGGTAGTTACACACAGGGGGTATTTGTGCTAAACCCTGCATCGGGAAACTACCAGCAACTGTTGCAGGCAGACAGGCCCGATGCACTTAACTCTAATAACATAACCTGCCTGCTGAAAGACCACCTGCACAACTGCTGGGTGGGTACAAATGGGAAAGGACTGAATATACTTGACAAAAACTACAAGGTGGTTTTTCGGCTGACGCCACAACCCATTTTCCCCAACGACATTAAGCTGCCGGTAAATGGCTACATCCGGGATGTGGTGGAAGACAAAAACGGGCATATCTGGATTGCCTCTCATGGCGATGGCGTGGCTATGTACGCTCCTGAAACCAAGCAGTTTATGGTTTTTAATGTGGCAAATAGCAACCTGCCTGGTGATAAGATACAAACCTTACTGGAAGACAGTAGGGGTAGAATATGGGTAGGTGGACTGGGTGGCGGGCTATGCCTGCTAAACCAGCAAACAGGCCGCTTCCAGATCTTTTCTGAAAAAGAAGGGCTACAAAATAATAATATCCGAAAGATAATAGAGGACAAGAACGGCACTATTTGGGTAAGCACAAATCAGGGATTGAGTAGCCTGGACGCAGCCACCAACAAATTCAATAATTACAATTACAACAACGGCGTACAGCATAATAATTTCACCCGTGGTGCAGGCCTGTGTGCCTCCGATGGTAGTTTATATTTCGGCGGAACTGAAGGGTTTAATTATTTCAATCCGGAGCATTTGATAAAGAACCGTAACGTGCCGGGTGTTCTGATTACTGATCTAAAGATTTCAAACCAATCCATCTTCCCCTCAGCCGACGGCCCTATTAAAGAAAACATTTCTATTGCCAAAGAAATCAATCTGGATTACAAGCAAAACTTTACACTCAGCTTTGTAGGGCTAAACTATACGGCATCGGAACAAAACCAGTATGCCTACTGGCTCGAAGGTTTTGACAAAGACTGGAATTATGTGGGCACCACCATGGCATCTTACACCAACCTCGACCCGGGTG
>CAXTDG010000267.1:0-6578 GCA_964242675.1 uncultured Chitinophagaceae bacterium | reverse complement strand
AATTCCTGCAACAGACATAACTTATTATTGCATTACCTTATCCAATTACCTTCTGCTTCTATACCCTGTTGTCAATGAAAAAACTTTGTACGTTACTAACACTCCTAATTAGTGGCATCTTCTTTTCCGCCAATGCTCAGATAAGTGCTTACTCTTTTGCAGCCAGTTCTGGTACTTACACCTACCTTACAGGAGGTACATACATCAACATATTATCGAATGATGTAGCTACATCCGATCCTATTCCTATTGGCTTTGAATTTGTTTTCAATGGTATTTCATACACACGAGTAGTAGCAGTATCAGATGGTTACTTATCGTTTAATACTTCAACAGCCTGTATCCCGGCAAATAGTTTAGCCTCGTCTGTAGCAACAGCCAGGCCTCTATTAGCTCCACTATGGGATGATATGGCTGGCGATGCTTACAATGGTAACTATCCTTCCCGTTTTACCTACCTGACATCCGGAACAACAGGGAATCGTATTTTTACGGCGGAATGGAAGTATTGGGTATGGAAAGGAAATACTACAGGCATTATCACTTCTTTCCAGGTAAAGCTGTATGAAGGAATAAATAAAATAGAGTTCATCTATCGTCCTGAAACCGGTACTGCCTTTACTTATAATGGCACTACTTCCATAGGTATAGCAGGTAGCGGTATAGGTAGCGGCAATTTTTTATCGCTAAGCGATGCCAGTGCTGCACCAACTGTTAGTTCTTCTATAGAAACGTCTACCATTACCAACAGGCCAGTTTCCGGGCAGGTATACACATTTACTCCGCCATCTACACCTGCTCTAGACCTAAATATCACCAGCATCAATCTAGGTACAGTTACCTGCCCTAGTCCATCTATGCCTGTAAGTGTAAATGTCAGAAATGCTGGTATTAATCCTATTGATTTTTCGAGTAATAATGCATTGGTGACAGTAGATGTAAGCGGCACTATTAATCAAAATTTATCGGCCACAATTGGCAGCGGTACGCTGGCTCCCGGAGCTGCCCGGCTTGTTACTTTTTCTTCGTATGTCAATCTCTCTTCTAATGGTACTTACTACTTCAAATCGTTGGTAGCTATGGCAGGTGATGGCAATACTAGTAATGATACCTCTACTACTGCTTTAAACCTGACCACTGTAAATACGCCATGGGGGGAAGGTTTCGCCAATACAGGTACACCTGTCGGGTGGAAGAATACTGGCTGGTCGGTTCGTAATGCTACAGGTGTAACTGGCAATCCCGGCAATTGTATTTTTAAATTGTTTTGGGGGGATACAACGATTGGCACATTTACTACACTTCCTATAGGCTTAATAGCGCCTAATCAACAACTGAGTTTCGATTATAAAGTTTTTAATAGCAACAGCCCTTATGAGCCGCTTACCAGCGGATGGGGAAATTTTAAAGTACAGATAAGTACCGATTGTGGCAACACATTCACTACAGTTGACAGTGTAACGACGGCAGGTACAACTTGGGTTACTAAATTTTACTCACTATCAACTTATATAGGGCAGTATATTACTGTAAGGATTGTTCCGCAACGTGTATCTGCTAACTATTATAATATAGCTATGGACAACTTCTTTGTGGGCGTACCACCTACTATTGACCTTGCCACCATTAGCACTACACTTACGGGTTCATCATGTGCAAATAGTTCAGTACCGGCGGTTGTTGTTATTAAAAACACCGGAACTAACCTTATTGATTTCGCTACTAACAATGCAGGTGTTACAGTAAATACAACAGGTCCTATCCCTCAAAGTTTATTTGCCATCCTCAATAGTGGTGTGCTGGCTCCGGGTGCTATGCAAACTGTTGTTGTATCACCAAATGCTAATTTTTCGGCCGGAGGTACTTATTTATTCAAAACATTTGTGACTGTAGCAGGTGACGGCAATACCAGTAATGATACTTTAACTACCAGTACTACAATTGCTACTACCGCTACACCCTGGATAGAACCATTTACCACTACTGCCACACCTACTGGTTGGACAACATCTGGTTGGGCGATTGGAGCTGTACGAGGTGTAACCGGCAACTTGGGTAACAACCTTTATAAAAACCTATATTCTAGCGCTACGACAGGAACTTTTACAACCATAAGTATTGGGGCCATATCAGTAACCAGCAATTTAACCTTCGATTACAAACTGGCTAATTTTACAAGCCCTTATAATATGCCTACCGCTGGATGGGGTAACTTTAAAGTACGAGTGAGTAGTAATTGCGGAACTAGTTTTACCACTATTGATAGCATTTATATTACCAGTACTGGATGGGTAAATAAGTCTTACTCACTAGCTGCTTTCTCTGGTCAAAATATAATTGTTCGTATTGACGCCACATGGCTTACAGGCGATTTCGATTTGGCCTTTGATAATTTTGCCATTAATAATGGTACATCATCAAGTTGTACAGTACCTGTAATGCGCAATGCCGATTCATTGACCACAGCTACTACGGCAACGGTCTATTTCAATGGCACAGGCAACAGCTTTATTGCAGAATATGGACCCGTAGGTTTTGTGCCAGGAACAGGTGCTACTGCTGGCGCTAATGGTACAATAGTTATATCTGCCAGCTCTCCGGTCAATATTACGGGCCTTACTCCTAATACCCAATACCAGATTTATATACGTCAAAATTGTACGGCTTTCAATTGGGGATACAGCAGCAACAGCACATTAGATTCGTTCAAAACTAAAGTTCAGTACACCAACGATTTACCTGCCGATGCCCTGACACTTACTATAGGGGCTGGTTGTAATAGTACCCCTTACAGCAACATTGGAGCTACCAAACTAAGCAATGAACCTGGTGCTGCCTGCTCTGGCACACAAACCACTGGTAAAAGTGTATGGTTCAAATTTGCAGCACCAGCGAGTGGCTTCGTGAAAATTTCGACCGACGTAGTTGGTAACACACTCGCCGATACGAAAATGGCCTTATATGCAGTGGGTGATTCCAGTAACTACAACACTTTTCAGATTTTGGGTTGCGATGATGATAATGGAGTAACAAACAGCACCGCTTCAATCTTTTATGCTACAGGGCTTGTGCCTAACCGGAACTACTATATAGTAGTTGATGATTTCTACGGCACGGCTACTGGTAGTTTTTGCCTTCGGGTAGATGAGGCCAATACCAGTATGATAGCTGATTCCGGCCTGTGCGAACTGGGACAATTAATTCCAAATCTTCAAACTGGTTATATAGGCTGGTCATCACTAACCAACTTTAGAGGCCAACTGATTGCCAATGTGCGTTCTACTATTAACCCTTCTAACAATGTTAACTATCGGGCTTTTGTAACGATCCGTACCGGTGCAGTGAGGCAGGTTGCTACTGGTGAGTATTATTTGAACAGAAACTTTAGCGTAGAGAATTCGGTGATGGGTAATTATGATGTACAATTTTTCTTTCGCAATACAGAATTAAATGCTTTGCAAGCAATTGTACCTACGGCTACACTTACCAATATAAATGTGACACAAGCATACGATGCTGCTGCCTGTAACTCCGACTTTGGATATGGCAGTTCACCAACCGATACCTTACTACTGCAAACGGCATCCGGCAGTGCCGGAGGAGTTAGCTGGATCACCGTTAATACAAATAAGTTTTCTAATTTTTACCTACACCCTGGCATTACACAGCTTTCAAGATTATATGTATTCACCGGTAATGGAATGTGGAGCAACCCGGCCAACTGGAGTAATAACGAAGTACCACCCACACAGTTGCCGCCACATAGTGCCATTGAAATAAAACCAGTAGCTGGTGGCCAATGCATATTAGATGTGCCGCAACGGGTGCCTGCCGGTTCTACTTTTAGGGTAAAGGCTGGGATGAACGTGGTGATACCAGGTTCAATCATTGTGCAGTAAAATTTCGTTTACATACAAAAGCCGTCCTTATGCATGGGGACGGCTTTTCTTTTTGTGCTAATCAGTCAAAAATTATTTCTTTGTTATTGCAGATGCTCCAGACTCTGGTGAATAATATCAATGGTTTCGCTGATTTGCAACTCGTTGATAGTAAGCGGCGGAGCCAGCCGTATCTTATCGCCATGGGTAGGTTTGGCCAGCAGCCCGTTTTCCTTGAGAGCAAGGCATAAGCCCCAGGCGGCTTCTTCATTCAAATGATCAATTACAATAGCATTCAACAAGCCTTTGCCCCTAACAGTTTTAATGTAAGGCGAACCCAAATCGGCCAGTTGCTGCCGGAACAGTTCTCCCATCACCACTGCATTGTCTGCTAGTTTTTCTTCCTGCAATACTTTTAGCGAAGCTATAGCTACTGCACAAGCCAGCGGGTTGCCACCATACGTACTGCCATGTTCGCCAGGGCCAATGGTGAGCATAATTTCATTGTTGCACAGCACGGCACTAATAGGCAGCATACCACCGCTAAGGGCTTTGCCCAATACCAAAATATCCGGCTTTACGCCTTCATGGTCGCAGGCCAGCATTTTACCGGTGCGACAAAGGCCGGTTTGTATTTCGTCGGCAATCATTAGCACATTGTATTGCGTACAAAGCCGTCGCACACCTGCTAAATAACCTTCGTCCGGCACTACCACTCCAGCTTCTCCCTGTATCGGTTCTACCATAAAAGCCGCTACCGTTTCATCCTGTAGCGCTGCTTCTAACTGTTCTAAATTGTTGTAGTCTATAAATTCAAATCCAGGCATGTAGGGTCCAAAATCAGTGAAGCTGCTTGGGTCGGTGGAAGCAGAAATGGCGGCCAGCGTACGTCCCCAGAAATTGCCACGGGCAAATATCACTTTTGCCTTGTTAGGTTCTATTCCTTTTACCCGGTAACCCCAGCGTCGGGCCAGCTTAATAGCGGTTTCGCAAGCCTCTACGCCGGTATTCATGGGCAGCACCTTGTCGAAACCCAGCAATTGTGTAATGTATTCTTCGTATTGGCCCAGCAGGTTATTGTGAAAAGCCCGGGAGGTAAGCGTAAGTTTTTTGGCCTGCTCTGTAAGGGCAGCTACAATTTTAGGATGGCAATGCCCCTGGTTGACAGATGAATAGCCACTTAGAAAATCGTAGTACTTGCGGCCTTCTACGTCCCATACAAAAATGCCTTCCCCCCGCTCCAGCACCACCGGCAAAGGGTGATAATTGTGAGCACCATATCGCTCTTCCAGATCAATATAATACTGTGCTGGCACTATTGTTTTTACCGACATATAAACCGTTTTGTTTAATAAGAAATCATCTGGCACCCGGTCAGCGTGAAGGTGCAGCTTTTTTTGTAGGAGGCAAGGACGTGAATCGTGAATCGTCAGTCGTGAATGATTATTGCGGATCGGGCTTCATTTCTAACTTCCGGTCTTCCAGACTTTCAGACTTTGTGTTTTCCGCCCAACATCTTCCTAAATTTTTGTCACTCCACCAAACAACCGCCTACTACAATTTTTTATGTTTTAGTTTTGTCGTCCGTAAAAAGTTTATCGTAGCAGCAGATGGCCCCGCCGCTGCTGTTTTTATCAAATACAATGGCAAAACAACCAACCTTACAATGCTCCTTTTGCAACAGGAGCCGGGATGAAGTAAAAATTTTGATTGCAGGACAGGAAGACGTACACATTTGCGAAAGCTGTGTGGACAGCGCCCAGGAAATCATTAACCAGGAACTACAGATACTGAATGAAAAATATAGCATTGGCAGCACCTTCAATAAAATGCAAGTGAAGAAGCCAATGGAAATCAAGGCTTTCTTAGACCAGTATGTAATTGGGCAGGATGACGCTAAGAAAATACTGTGCGTAGCAGTATACAACCACTACAAGCGCCTGGGCCAACGCCAGCTACAGGATGAAGAAGTAGAGATTGAGAAAAGCAACATCATTTTGGTAGGCGAAAGGGTAACAGTTAAAACCCTGCTGGCTAAAACCATTACCAAGCTTCTGAACGTGCCGTTTGCTATAGTAGATGCTACCGTATTTACCGAAGCTGGCTATGTAGGCGAAGACGTTGAAAGCATGCTTACCCGCCTGCTACAGAACTGCGATTACAATGTACAAGCTGCCGAAAGAGGCATTGTGTACATTGACGAAATTGATAAAATAGCCCGCAAAGGCGATAACCCGAGCATCACCCGTGATGTAAGTGGCGAAGGCGTACAGCAAGGTCTGTTGAAAATGCTGGAAGGCACCGAAGTACTGGTACCGCCGCAAGGTGGCCGCAAGCACCCGGAACAAAAGATGATTAAGCTGAACACGCAGAACATTCTGTTTATTGCTGGTGGAGCTTTTGATGGCATTGATAAAATCATTGCCCGCCGGGTAAATACCCATGCTATTGGCTTCAATGTAAATAAGGAATTGCAGGAATCTCAAAAGAAGAACTTGCTGCAATTTGTAAACTCACAAGACTTAAAATCATTTGGCCTAATACCGGAACTGCTAGGTCGCCTGCCGGTAGTAACGCACCTGGAACCACTGGATGCTGACACAATGCGTAGTATTCTTACGCAACCGAAAAATAGCCTCATCCGCCAGTACACCAAACTGTTTGAGCTTGAAGGCATCAAACTATCGTTTGAAGAAGAAG
>CAXTDG010000266.1:466-6590 GCA_964242675.1 uncultured Chitinophagaceae bacterium | reverse complement strand
CCTGTGTCTTCAATATTTACCTCAATTCTTTTGCTACCTATACTCCAAGCTTTTACCAGATAAGTATGTCCGTTTTCCATCTGGTCTTGCTCTTTGATCGGGTTAGAAGTTTTAGATACTCCAAATCGACGGGTTAATATTTCAACTACATTTTGCACTTCATACATAATGTCTTCATCATACCTTTCCCGACTTATGCCAGCTCCATGCACTTCCAGACTATAGAGTTTGTTTTTGTAGTAGGCATCACTAATATAGTAGTACTGGTAATTTCCTATGTAGTAAGAGGATGATACAGCTGCCTTAATAGAATGTTTCTGAAAAGCGGATATTTCCTTTTTTGCTTCCTGTTCAGACATCCCAAATTCAATGTCCCCAAGCACTTTATCTTCCTCATGAATAACTGTATTATTACTCACAGGCGTTGATTTAGGAAGAGTATCTGTAGTCGATTCTCTCGAAAATATTCGATTGTGTATTTCTTTTTCTCTCTGTGCCTGTGTCGAAAATATAACTGTGTTTGAGATGTCTTTTCCCTCATCGTCAAGCAACTTGAAAGAAATCGGATTAGTAGTATAAATACCTTCATACTTCAACTTCATTTCATTTGCAACTTGTTGAGACATACAGAAAAACATATATGCCTTGCAGTAAGCCGCAGAATCAGTTGGGGCGCTAATTTTTCGGGGGGCTAAATGTTTTGTAATTAAAGTTCCGGTTAAGTCCTCTTCTTCCACAGTTTCAATGTAACTGTACTTATTGCTACAGCTAACCAGAAATATAACAATGAGTACGCAAGGCCAAAAGAGTTTTTTTCTCATATAAGTCGAAACAGTTCAAAACAACTAAAATCCAACGAATAGTATTATTTATACTACATCACGAATGTCGTATAGCTTTATAAAACGAGCCCTTTGCCGGACTCGAACCGGCGACCCTTTCATTACGAATGAAATGCTCTACCAACTGAGCTAAAAAGGCTTTTGTAATGGCGGTGCAGCAAGACGAAACGAATGTAGATTGCCGTTTAGGAATCGCCAAAATGAATTTCGGCCCGTTTCGGTTTCTCTATATTCGTTTTCAATTTTCAAAAAAAGCATTGTGCTATGTGCGGAATAGTTGGTTATACTGGACCCAGAGAAGCTTACCCCATTATACTAAAAGGACTAAAACGGCTGGAATACCGGGGCTACGATAGTGCCGGTGTTGCCATATTGAACGATGGCCTGAAGGTGTACAAGAAAAAAGGAAAGGTGGCCGATCTGGAAGAAAGTCTGCAAGGCAAAGACCTGCATGGTCACATTGGCATTGGCCATACCCGCTGGGCCACCCATGGCGAACCCAGCGACCGCAACGCCCACCCGCATGTAAGCAATAGCGGCCGCTTCGCTATGATACACAATGGCATCATTGAAAACTATGCCCTACTAAAAGACGAACTGCTTCGCAAAGGCTACACCTTTAGCAGCGATACTGATACCGAAGTGCTGCTCAATTTTATTGAGGACATTCAGAAAAACAACCACGGCACGCTGGAAGAAGCGGTACGCATAGCCCTGCGCCGCATTGTAGGTGCCTACTGCATTTTGCTCGTTGATGCCGAAGACCCTGAAACCATTATTGCAGCCCGCAAGGGTTCGCCGCTGGTAATTGGTATTGGCAAAAACCGGGACGAACATTTCCTGGCCTCCGATGCTACGCCCATTATTGAGTACACGAAAGAAGTAGTGTATGTAAACGACTACCAAATGGCCATTGTACGGCCGGATGAATTAATCCTGAAAAACCTAGGCAACGAAAAGGAAACCCCTTTTATCCAGAAGCTGGACATGGAACTGGCTAAGATTGAAAAAGGCGGCTATGACCATTTCATGCTCAAGGAAATTTTTGAACAACCGGATACGGTGTTCGACTGCCTGCGGGGCCGCTTGCTGGCAGCGGAAGGTGTAATTAATATGGCGGGCATTGAAGATAACCTGCCCGCTTTCATCAACGCACAACGCATCATCATAGTGGCTTGTGGTACTAGCTGGCACGCCGGGCTGGTGGCCGAGTATTGGTTCGAGCATATTTGCCGCATACCGGTGGAAGTGGAATATGCTTCTGAATTCCGCTATCGCAATCCCATCATTTACCCAGGCGACATTATCATTGCCATATCTCAAAGCGGCGAAACGGCGGATACATTAGTGGCGCTGGAAAATGCGAAGAGCAAAGGTGCTTTTATCTTTGGCGTGGTGAATGCGGTAGGCAGTAGCATTGCCCGTATTAGTAATGCCGGTGCCTATACCCATAGCGGACCAGAAATCGGTGTAGCATCTACCAAAGCCTTTACCGGTCAGCTAGCAGTGTTGGCTATGATGGCACTGAAAATTGGCTTCGAAAAACAAACCCTCGACGGCGAAAAATATCTTGCCTTACTGAAAGACCTGGAAGCCATCCCCGAAAAAATACGGGAGATTTTACAGGATGTTACTGGTATACAAGCCGTTGCCGAAAAGTACAAGGATGCTGACAATGCCCTATACCTGGGCCGGGGCTACAACTTCCCCGTAGCGCTGGAAGGCGCTTTGAAGTTGAAAGAGATTTCTTACATCCACGCAGAGGGCTACCCTGCTGCTGAGATGAAGCATGGGCCGATTGCTTTAGTAACGGAAAAACTTCCGGTCGTATTTGTTGCTACTAAAGATGCTTTTTACGAAAAGATTATGAGCAATGTGCAGGAAATAAAAGCCCGCAAAGGCAAAGTGATTTGCGTAGCTACTTTGGGCGATACTAGGATTCCGGGCATGGCAGATGATGTAATGTTTGTACCGGATACTGACGAAATTTTGGGGCCATTGCTGAGCGTAGTCCCCATGCAATTACTCAGCTATTACATTGGTACGGCTAAAGGTTATAACGTAGATATGCCTCGTAATCTGGCCAAAAGTGTGACGGTTGAATAGTAGCCCCCAAGCTCCCACCTATCCTCCCCAAACGGGGGAGGGAATGTGCGAAGAATTAAGCGAAGAAGTAAATGTAACTTTAAAGCCTTACGGTTTTGCTTTCCCCCCCCGTTGGGGGAGGTTAAGTAGGGGCTAAAAAAACTCCCGTCTGTTATGAACAGTACGGGAGTAGTTGAATTGATAAGGGTTGATGGGGTTATATAAATGCTTCGAGCTAACGAAATTCCTAGTAGGTTTTATCCGTTGAGGGCGGGCAGTAAGGCCAGGTCGGCAAGTGGTGAGTATGCTGTTCTGCTCACTTTCTTTTTTGCCACTTTTACTACTGGTTTTACAACGCAGCTACCACAATAACTAGGGCTGACTGCAAAAGCAGAAAAGGCAATCATCAATAACAGGAGGCAGCTACTCTTTTTCATAACGTAAGGTTTACAGGATTGCTAACGAATACGAATGGCCATTTTAAAAAGTTACACATTCGTCTCATTTACAAGCACAAAATTATACCGTACCAAAAATTATGAAATAGCATAAAGATGTGAGATTCATTGCATGAGTCGGTTTATCAATACTAGTTGGTAACATCTAATAACACACTTGATGATAAGTGAACGGTATTGCTGCTCAAATCCACTTTGTTACTCACATTATCTTTAATAGAAACTTTATCGCCCGTTTTCTTTACCGTAAAATCATGCGTTTTACCCAGTCCCCGAAGCAAAATCACTTTAGAAGAAGCAATTGGAAAATCGAACCGCTTCACCATTGGAATAGGCAGAATGGGATTGACGCAAATGACAAACAGCTTATTATTTTCGGGACGGGCCGTTTCTATCGCATCAAACGGCGAATCGTCGAACTCCAGCGATAACGTATTGTTCAGCACTTTGCCCTTCACCTTTACCCGGTACGAGCCGGGCACCAGGTTGCGGGCCACCATACCTAAGTCGCTACCAACGGAACTAAGATCTATTGGTAGTGGCGACTTCTTAATGCGGGCATACAGCATCATGCCTTTAGGGATTTTTTCAATCTGTTCAAAATCTTCCCAAAAGGTATAGCCAGTACGTACGCCTTCAAATTCGCCGGTTACAGCTATTGGTTTACTTAGGTCGGCAGCTTTATCGTAGCGGAGGGTTAAGTTGCCGTTTAGCTTCAATCCATACGTCCAGTATTTAGCACCGTTATCGGCATCGAAGGCTGCATTGAAAGTAGCGTTAGCCGGGCCTTTTATTTCGGTACATAATTGTGCGTATAATACTTTGGTTACAAACTGCCCCATATCCAGCACCATGCCTTTGGTAATGAATTCGGCTACGGCCGATGAGCCTTGTGCTTTGGCAAATAATGTTTTTTGCGTTTGGTTGATGGAAGCCTTTTTTGCTTCTACGATTGCGGCATCGCCGTTCCAGCTTTGCCGATCCACTACGCCGGGTATTAGCTTGTCCGATGCCAGGCTGGTGCAGATCTGCAGAAATTTCCCCTGGAAATTCATACACAAAGAAATGGCTCCAAATAGTTCGGCCACATTGCTCAGGTTGTCGCAGGTAGTGGCTTTGGCTTTGCTGGCTGCCAGTTGTTTTTCCAGCGTAGCCAATTGGTCGGTGGCACTTTCATTCCAATCGTCCATCTGTTGCAGGTAGCCATCTGCTTTTTCCATAGCCTTTGGCACATCGCTTATTTCTTTCAGCACCTGCACCAGCGCTACCTGATTATCGTCTACATTTTTGCGTAACTCATTCATCTTTTTAGTTAGCTGCGTACATTTCTCCTTAAAGTCATTTAATTCAGCAGAGGCTGGAAGGCTGCTGGTTTTATCTTGTATGGCAGTAGCAGCCTGCTGGCCAGCTACCGTAAACTGCGCCATCTTACCCGCAAACAAATAAGAGAAACTGGTAATGTTGCTTACGTATAGCGAATCAGTTGCTTTGTTCTTTTTATCGGCGGTAACAACGGTAAAGGCATACCAACCGGGAGCAGTGGCTTTGGTAAATGAATATGCATACGCACCCTTTGCATCAGTCGTAATGGTTTGATTTTCCTTTTCGCCTTTGGGGTTGATGATGGTGAGCGATAAATCAACTGCCGACTTACCTAACCAGGGTAGTGCCGCTGAGTTTTACCGTACGACCGGGTATGCTAAACGACGGAACCAACTTGGCGGTAATGGGAGCACCTTCTTCGCTGCCCTGCGAAAAAGCAGTACAGCAAAGCAGGTTGAGAATAGTGAATAGCAAAAGTTTATTCATAGGAATAGTTTACCCGCCAAATATAGAATGCGATAGTAAGCGGCTTATTTACAGTTAGCATTGGCAGCATGTAGTGGAGTAATGGAAGAAGAACGTTTTCGAAAGGCAACGGGCAACAGGCAATGAGCAACTACAGAATAAGATTCCCAATAAGATGAATTATCTAGCTAAATAGAAGAAGAAATACAATTAAATGCTGTAAGTAAAAATTGTCCTCATCAACTATTTCAAAGCAGCATTAGGATAATAAAACAAAAACTCCCGGCCAGTTGTGCTGACACGAGAGTAGTCTCAAGGGTTTGTTGGAAAAATTATTGTAGTGCTTCGAGCTAACTAATTTCTATCTCATTTAAAAAGGAAAAGCAACCAGGTCGGTAAGTGGGGAGGTGGCGTGTTTAGGCGTTTTCTTTTTTGAAACCTTTGTTGCTGATTTGCAAAAACTGCTTCCATGATTAGTGCTAAATGCAAACGCAGAAAAGCCAATCATAAGAAGTAAAATGCAGATGCTCTTTTTCATAACAGGAGGTTTATAAGTGTTTCAGATGTAGATGAAACGTTTATAACCATCCGTCTCATTTACGAACACAAAAGTATACTACAGCAGAAAGTATGAAATAGCATAAACATGTGAGTTTAATAACATGC
The DNA here is from genome assembly GCA_964242675.1 of uncultured Chitinophagaceae bacterium. Classification (GTDB taxonomy): domain Bacteria; phylum Bacteroidota; class Bacteroidia; order Chitinophagales; family Chitinophagaceae; genus JAZKFT01. Next base: position 751 of record CAXTDG010000266.1, on the reverse strand, counting down.
CTGTAAAGGCTTGTTCAGCCTGCTTTTATTTACAAAAATTTACTGTTTAAACAGATGAGTTGGTAGATTATTAGAAAATAGAATGCACTTTACCAAACTTCTTTTCCTCCAATAGCTACTCTACATTTGTGTAAACCTTAAAACCTATGCCTGCCCCACAAACCATAGCTGACATAGTAACAGCACTACAGCAAATAGTAAAGAGCTGCAAGACACAACGCAGCCGCTCCTGCTAGTGTGCAGCACTCTATTTACGCACGACGCGAGCCGTACAAACAGGCAGAC
>CAXTDG010000266.1:0-456 GCA_964242675.1 uncultured Chitinophagaceae bacterium | reverse complement strand
CGTATGGAAAAGCTGGATGTAATCTTTGCCAAACGCTACCTGGATGCATTTGCCGCCTATGGATTGAAACAAACCTGTAGCGGCTCGTGGCAGTGGGCTTTTGATGGCTGTACCAATACTAATCTTACTGTGATACAGCAACTGCTGTTGGGCATAAACACCCACATCAATCTCGATCTGGCTATTGCCGCTGCACATACCTGCCCTGGCAACGGTATCAATGCTTTGGAAAAAGATTCAACCGCATTAATGATGTAATTGGTAGCCTGATGGATGATGTGCAGCAAAGCCTGGAAGGCGTATGGCCACCCATGAAATTACTGACCCGTATAGCAGGTGGCAGGCAGGAAGCAGTATTGAACTTCAGCATAACCACAGCCCGCAAAACCGCCTGGGCCAATGCTACTATGCTGGCCCACATGAATGCGTTGCAACAACCTTTATACATTGATAAGA
>CAXTDG010000265.1:0-6622 GCA_964242675.1 uncultured Chitinophagaceae bacterium | reverse complement strand
TCTTCTCCACCAATCATTTTTAAAACTTATGTGGATTGTATTTGCCGTTTTAGCTGCCTTACTGGCTGGTATTTCTGTTACGCTTACAAAAGCTGGTTTGGAAAAGGTAGATCCTTTTCTGGCATTTGCTATCCAAAGTGTCATTATACTCACTATTTCCTGGGGCACCGTACTTTTTCAAAAAAGTGCAACTGAAATAGGCCGCATGGATCGTAAAGCATGGATGTTTGTATTATTGGCTGGCGTTGCTACCTGTTTGTCTTCATTATCGCAGTTCAAAGCTTTGAAAATGGGGCATTCTTCACTGGTTTCTCCTATCGTAAGTTCTTCACTGGTTTTCTCTGTCATTTTTGCTGGCTTTTTCCTGAAAGAGCAGATTAACTGGAAGGTTATTGTTGGCGTAGCCATGATTATAGGTGGAGCAGTTCTGGTAGCCCTTTCTAAAAAAACATCCTGACCCATTTTTTTACAGGTTGGTGAAGGTGATAGTCTTGTCAAGTTATCGCTGCAACTATTTCAGTCAGGCTGTAGATTTTTTAATGATAAATTGAACAGCATTTGCCTATTGCTTTTGCCTGTTAAAATCCATATTACCATTTATCTTGCCGCCTATGGCAACTCTACCATCCAAAATATTTCTTACCGGCCTTATGGGGTCTGGTAAAAGCTATTGGGGGCGGCAATTGGCGGCCCGTTTCAAAGTGCCATTTTTAGATTTAGACAAAGGAATTGAGATGGCCGAACGTAGTAGTATTGCTGAGATATTTACTAATAAAGGTGAAATCTACTTTAGAGAAGCCGAACGAAACACATTGCAATCACTAATGGAGCATCCCAAGTTTGTAATGAGTTGCGGTGGTGGAACTCCCTGCTTTTTCGACAACATGATAGCTATGAAAAGCCAGGGAATGGTGGTGTGGCTCAATCCACCACTTACTACGCTGGCAGAACGGCTAATGCCAGGCAGGCTAAAGCGTCCACTGATTCGTAGTGCTGAATCTGAGGAGGATATTGTTGCCATTCTGTTGAAACTATTGGAAACTCGTAAGCCCTTTTACGAGTTGTGCGACCAGGTAATTGATACTCCACACCCTACTTTCGAAACTTTTGAAAACCTGCTGCTACATGCATAGAGGAATTTTGATAATTGCGAGTCTGCTAAGTGCATTGGCAGTGGCTATGGGTGCTTTCGGTGCTCACGGTCTTGAGGCTAAACTGCCTTACGATGAATTGCGTAGCTACCGCACCGGTGTTCAGTATCATTTTTACCATACCGCTGCCCTTATGTTTACCGGCCTGCTTTGGCGCAAGATTCCGGTATCAGCCGTGCTGTGGAGCAGTCGCCTTTTTACAGCAGGTATTATTCTATTCTGCGGATCATTGTACACCATCACTTACCTTAAAACAGGTTCTATCACCTTGCCTACCTGGTTTTTCTTGCTTACACCTGTTGGGGGCGTCTGTTTTATTTTAGGTTGGTTCTTTTTAGGCTGGGGCATCAATAAAGGAAAAGGAAAAGAATGGACCCGACAGGTGTAAAATAAAAGGCAATGGGTAAATAGCAAATTAAAATAGATAGAGGGCCTGATATATTTTCACTTTTGAAACACACTTTAATCAACTGTAACTGGCTTTAGAAGAGTAAATTTGTAAGCTATTATCATCCATTTTGTATAAAAACAAAAGCTAGTAATGACCAAAAGAACCGGCTTCAACTGGTCTGACGACGTTCAGCCACATAAACAACGCACTAAGAGTATTATTCGTCAGCATCCTGAAATCAGAAGTTTAATTGGCCGCAATCCTTATACTTTTCTCATCATTCTGCTATGCGTTGGTGTACAGATTGGGCTAGCTTGGGTGCTGAAAGATGTAGCCTGGTGGTGGAGTTTGATAGCTGCCTATGTGGTGGGTGCCTTTGCCTGCCATACGCTGTACGTATGTATTCATGAGTGTTCGCATAATTTGGTATTTAAAAACCGGACGCTCAATGTGGTTAGCAGCATGGTGGCAAACCTGCCTATGATTTTTCCAAGTGCAGTTTCGTTTACCAAATACCATTTAAAGCACCATGCTTACCAGGGAGTTGAGGAAATGGATGCCGATATGCCTTACCGCTGGGAAGCAAAATTGATCAATAATTCGACTTTAGGAAAAGCGGTTTGGCTGTTGTTGTATCCTGTTTTCCAGTCTATTCGTCCGGCAAGGCTTAAAGAAATTAAGCTGGTAGATACTTGGACGGTTATTAACTTGGTTGTACAAATAGTATTTACAGCAGCTATGATCTGGTGGCTGGGGCCAAAAGTGTTGATCTTTTTGGTAGGAAGTCTTTTCTTTTCGGTGGGGCTGCATCCGTTGGGTGCCCGTTGGGTACAGGAGCATTTTCTTACCCATGGCGACCACCAAGAAACCAAAAGTTACTACGGCCGACTCAACTCGGTAAACCTTAATGTTGGCTTCCATAATGAGCACCACGATTTTCCTTCTGTTCCCTGGAACAAGTTACCCAAGCTGAAAAAAATGGCCGATCAGCATTACGAGTCACTAGGCTATCATCGTTCTTATACACGTCTGCTTCTACAATTCTTATTCAGTAAAGATCTTTCTGTTTATTCAAGAACTGCCCGCAGCAACCGGGGCAGAAAAGCGGCCGAAAAAGAGCAAATGGTAGCTGAGTCTTGATGCTTCACAGATTATCTGATTATTTCAAATAGCTAAAAAACTGCCCTCAAAAGCAGTTTTTTCTTTTTACAGTAGAGCCGTTCCTTGCATCATATAATCGTCTCCTTATTCCTTAAAGCATATCCTTTGAATCTGATTTCCACGTTTCAACAATTCATTCAGAAACATCCGCAAGTGCGAAATGGCCCTTGGTTGCTGGCAGTAAGCGGCGGTTTAGATTCGATAGTGCTGGCACACATCTGCCATTCGCAAAAATTGCCTTTTGCTATTGCTCATTGCAACTTTAATTTAAGGGGAGCTGAGAGCCTGCGGGACAAGCAGTTTGTGCATGATTTTGCTCAGCAATTGCAGGTGCCCCTTTTTGTAAAAGACTTTGACACAGCTTCCTATATAGCCCAAACCGGAAGCTCTGTACAGATAGCAGCCAGAGAACTACGCTACAAATGGTTTACAGAAGTAGCTGAGCTAAATAGATATAAATTCATTGCCACAGCCCATCATTCCGACGATAATGCCGAAACGGTTTTAATGCACTTGTTTCGGGGCAGTGGCATAAAAGGACTGCGAGGAATGTTGCCTGTGCAAGGGGCCATCATCCGGCCGTTGCTTCATACCTCCCGACAAGTAATTGATGCCTATGCTAAACAGTATGAACTAAGCTGGGTAGAAGATAGTAGCAACCAAGCGGATAAGTATACCCGCAATTATATCCGCCATCATATTTTCCCAATGCTACAACAAGCTATACCCCATAGCCACACTGGCTTTGAACATAGCATTGGCCTACTGGGCGAAACGGAAATGCTATATAATGAAGCCATTCAGCAGCACATCAAAAAGCTGGTTGAAAAGAAAGGAGCAGAGTTGCACCTGCCGGTTTTAAAGCTAAAAAAGCTACCTGCCGCCAAAACCATTTTGTATGAAATCATTACCAGCTATGGTTTCACTGCCAGTCAGTTGGATGATGCTTTCCATTTGCTAGTAGCAGAATCGGGTAGATACATTGCTTCATCATCGCACCGTCTTATCCGCAACCGGGCCTGGCTTATTTTGGCGCCCCTTCAAACAAGCGAAGCCGAACATATTTTGGTAGAGAAAAAGGATGCAGAAACTGTTTTTCGGGAAGGCGTGTTGCAAATAAAATGGTTGGAAGCAGCCGATATATCCCTGAAAAATGAGGATAGCATAGCGCTGCTGGATGCAACTGACATCCATTTTCCCTTGCTGCTACGGCCCTGGCGGCAAGGCGACTATTTCTACCCGCTGGGTATGCAGAAAAAGAAAAAGCTGAGCCGATTTTTTATTGATCGAAAACTGTCGAAAACAGATAAGGAAAAAATATGGGTGATAGAAAGCGGGAAGAAAATCTTATGGGTGATTGGTCAACGTGTTGATGATCGCTTTAAAGTGAAACCCGCCACTCAACAAGCGTTGCAATTCCACTTTACGGCCACTTCGGATGCATTAGTTCAGTTATAAAGAGGCTTAATACTTCTGGCCGGGCAATGATAATGAACAATATCCCATACAGTCCACCAAATAAGTGAGCATCGTGATTGATGCCGGTATTTCCCTTCCGGCTGGCATACTGACTATAAATAATGTATAGCACTGCAAATATGATAGCTGGTAGAGGTGGAAAGCTGAACCACGCCCAGGGAGCAAACAGAATAAACGCAAACATAACGACTGATACCCCACCGGAAGCACGTAGGCTATCATAATGGCTATTGTTACGGTTCTTTAAGTAACTAGGTATATCAGACACAATAATGGCTGTTACGTAAAAAATAAGGAACCCAAACCGGCCGGCTATGCTGTTCAAAATTCTTTCCATGGCCTGGCCAAACGACCATAGCGTAATCATATTGAAAATAAGGTGTTGCCAGTCGGCATGCACAAAACCGCTGGTGAGGAAGCGATAGTACTGGCCCCGGTTCACCTCTGGCGGAAACATCATCAGGTCGCTTTGCATTTTCCGGTTGGTAAATGCCGGAACGGAAATAAGACACGTAATGATGATAATGATAAGTGTTTGCGAAAGAACAGGCATATTGAAAATTTGATTTAGTACCAGTACTATTCAAGCTGGTTATATAAACAATGAAGATGCAGATGCTAGCTGTTTTCTATATTAACTGTACATTTTATCTTCTTTGTAGCAATAGCGAATTATGAGCCACTACTCATGGTGATATTTTTCATTCTTTAAAATGGAACAGGCCCGGTAAATCTGTTCGGATAAAATAAGGCGTACCAATTGGTGTGGAAAAACCAGTTGGCTCAATTGCCATACCAAGTCGGCTTTCTGCCGTACTGCATCGGTAACCCCATAGGCGCCACCAATTACAAAGTGAATTTTGCGGGCACCATTTACCGCTCTTTCGTTTATTACTTTAGCCAGTTGTGGACTGCTTAGCATTTTGCCCCTTTCGTCCAGCAGCACCATAAAGTCAACCGGGTCAAGACTTTTTAGTAGCGCCTGGCTTTCAACTTCCCGCTGCTCATCGGGGCTTAGCGATGCCGCATGTTTTGGCGGTGCCAGTAGTTTCCACTCACAAGGAAAGTAATGGTTGATGCGAGTGGTAAAATCTTCCACCCCTTCATTTACATAGTGTTCATTTTGCTTACCTACCGACCACAGAAATATCTTCATAAAACACAAGGTTCAAGTATCAAGGTTCAGGATTGAAATATCAGGGTGCAAGATGCGGGTTTTTCCACGTCAACATCATCTTGTTTCTTGAATTCTGATACTTGAATCTTACGCTTTGCCATCTTCTTTTTTTAACAAAAAACCGTTTGCCCAACCTTTATTTTCGCAGCTTAAGAACATTTTATACATGAAAAACATCAGCCTGGCACTTAACGCTGTGTTACTGATAGCAGTGGTGGTTTTATACATTTTGTTTTTTAAGCAAAAAAGCAACACGGAAACAGCGCCAACAGCAAAATTGCCTATAGCAACTGCCCCTGTGGGTAATAGCAGCGGCTTACGTATTGCCTACTTCAATATGGATTCGCTGGAAATGCATTACAATTATATAAAAGATACCCGCAGCCAACTAAAAACACAGGAACAAGGCATTAGCAATGAACTGAATAACCTGAAGAAAAACTACATGACCCGGGTAAATGCTTTACAGCAAAAATCGCAAACCATGAGCCAGCAGGAAGGTGAGGCAGCGCAGGCAGAGATTAATCAGATGCAGACTTCACTACAGCAGCGGGAAGCACAACTGTCACAGGATTTGCAGGATCGGCAGTTCAAGAGTATGCAGGACATCAGCAAAAAGATTGAGGATTTTCTAAAGACTTACAATCAGCAAAAGACGTATGCTTTCATCTTTTCGCACCAGCCCGGCGACTTTATCTACTACACCGATTCCGTGTACAACATTACCAATGACATTGTAGAAGGCCTGAACCAGGGCTATAAAAAAGATAAGTAAATCAATTATTGAAAAATAGCAGCGCCTGCATCTTACCAGATAGATGCAGGCGCTTTTTTAATAAAAAAAAATTTTGAGGCTGTGTGCAATCGAAATAGCAGGTGCATACATACTAAAAGTTCAAACATTTCACTTCGCATACCCCGCTGCTGCACCGGTAGTAATCAGCTGCCGGGCAATGGCTTTTTAAACCTTAAAACATTTTTGCTATGGCTTCTATTCAACTCTCTATTGCCGAACCCTGCCACGAAAACTGGAACGACATGCTGCCTGAAGAAAAAGGCCGCTTTTGCCTAAACTGCCAGAAAACAGTTGTTGATTTCACCAACATGAGCGACGGGCAGGTTTTCAATTATTTCAAAAATTATAAGGGAAATACTTGTGGTCAGCTTTTGCCAACGCAACTGGATAGAGAAATTAATAAGCCCAAAACACATAGCATTGGCCGTTGGAAATATTTCTGGCAAAGACTGCTGCCTACGGTGTTT
>CAXTDG010000264.1:0-6622 GCA_964242675.1 uncultured Chitinophagaceae bacterium | reverse complement strand
ATTTTTACCGATTTATTGAAGGCCAGGTATAGAATTCTGTTAGCACTTTTCCGGGCTTGTGCATAGGCAATCAGCGTAGTGGTTTTACCGCTACCTGCCACGGCATTTATCTTAATGTTGCCCGTGCTATTGACAATGGAAATTTGTTCGGAAGTAAGTTTCATGCAGTATGCAATTTACAATTGCAGAAGCTAATATTTTCCTGCAAATAAGAAAGTAGGGTTACGCAAAATAGCCGGGTCAAAATCTTACCCGGCTGTTTTGTATATAAAGTCAATTGTTCTTTTTAATTTTCCTTTACCACCTTTTCCACCGTTACATCATTCCCCGATTGCACCTTCAATTGATATACTCCAACCGGCAAACCGGCAACCGAAAGTTGCAACTTTTGTGTAGCACCGGTAGCGGTAGTATGTTGCTGTTGCAGCAATTTGCCAGTAGCATCGTACAGGTACAATTGCACTGGGGTATTAGCCACACCTTGCAGCATTACCTGTACCGTAGTAGTTATCGGGTTGGGATATATCATTACGTTCAGATTTTTGTTGCCAAATAATACCTGCCGTACATCGCTATAGCTTATCTGTCCGTTGCGGTCTACCCGCTTGATTCGGTATTGGTACACGCCCTGCTTGCCAGTGCTACTATCGGTAAAAGTGTAATGGCTCACCGGCTGTTGATTGATGGCCAATACTACCGCCAGCCGTTGATAGCCGTTACTGCCGGGCCGTAGTACTTCCACTTCGTACTGCGCTGCATTACTTTCATTTTGCATAGCCCATTGTAACAGCACCCGGTCGCCGGTTCTTTTTTCGGCTATAAAACTGCTCCACTGAATAGGTAGAATAATGTTTCCGACTGTGCCTTCATTCAACCACAATTCGGAAAAACTATTTACGGCCACTTCGGCATAATAGCCTTTATCGTAAGGCACTTTGCGTACAATGGTGCTACCAAAATAAGAATACACGCCGTTTTGGTTATCGGCCATGGTTCCGTTCTCCTTGGCTTTGTCAGCATCGTCGTACTTGGTGATGCCGAGGTAAGTATAATCTTTCAATTGGCGGCAGGTAGGGCATCCAGTAGCTTTCCGCAAACTATCTACTTCGGCATCGGTCACATACATCCGCACCGTAACTGGCGTGGTTGCATTTAATGCTTGTGGCTGCACAGTGATGTTGCGATTAGCGTAGTACTGCTGAGCGTCGTTGCGTACGGGGCCGTTATTGATGTAAGCCTTTACGCCAGTGCTTCCCAAGGTATTTCCATTCGGCAAAATGGTGGCTATTAATTTACCGCCATCGGCAAATGGAACGGTGCCAGTACCGCTTACATTTTGGGTAATAAGATTGCTGTTGGAATTACCATCAAAAATGGGAGCAGCATTATCATACACATGAATATCGTCAATTGCAACACCTTCCCTACCGCTAAACAAATCGCTGGCAAATGCAAAACGCAGTCGCAGGTTTGAGGCGATTGGCAGCGCCGTTGTGGCTACATGCCAGTGCAATTTTACACTGTCCCAAAATTGGCCTGTGCTATTGTTGTACCAGTTGGTACCACTACCAGTGCTGCCCAGTTTTTGCCAGGTTTCGCCATTGGTGCTGTACTCTACCCAGGCGCCATCGCAGGAAATTGGGCGGCAATACTCAATATCGTAAGCCATAGCAAAACTGATAGTCGGAACAGTTAAGCTGCTTGTATTGAAACAAGGCGTGTAGAGATAACTAGCTTCCTCATCATTGTAATTCCCACTCAAGCCCGTTTTCCAGGCTTTGGTACCGCTGGCTGCTGTACGAATTTTAAATCCATTCGGCAGTCCGTATGCCCAGCTTACATTTTTGCCACCGGTATAAAAATTACCGCTGCTGCTTTCAAAATCCTGCAAATACGGAAAGCTGCTAATAACGGGCTGGTTGACGATGGTTTTACTAATGGTATCATTACCCCGAAAATTATCAGCCACCAGATCAGTCCAGGCTTTGATGATGTGACTGCCCGTTGCCGATATGTTGGCAGGGGCGGTAAAGGTGTAAGCCGTAACGGTATTAGGTGCAATGGAAGCAATGGTTTCTGTTATCACTGCTCCACCATCTACCTGAAACTTTACCGGTATACTATTAAGGGCATAACTCATAGAATTTTTTACCCGCAGGCGAATGGGCACCACTCCTTGTGCACAGTTGTTCGTTGCCGGTGTATCAATAGCAATAGCCTGCATATCGTTGGCCACTGTGTACAGCCGAACATCATCAAACGTAAACCCTGCAAAGTGGGTAGCATCGCTGGTGCCCAAGCTACTGGTTTGGTTGAAGATGATTTGCGTTGTAGCGGAAAAATTTTGCCCGGCCCCAGCTACAATATCGCTCAACTCAATACTTTCTGAACGGCGAAACTGACCAGCATTTACCGGTTGATTAGCAGTAAGATCGTAAGCCGTTTGTGCGGTAGCACTTTCGCTACCTTTTACCTGTACAATGTTCTTACCTGCCGTAGCATCCTGCTGAAAAGAGCCATGTTGTTTATACAGAAAATCGAATCGCACTTCATCCGTTGCAGCGTTATAGTTAGCCAGGTTAAAAGTGCCTTTCAACTGGCTGGTGCCCAGGTTCGTGTTATCAACAAATTTATTTACATCTATGGTAATGCCCCTTGATCCGTTGGCAATGCCCCGGTTTAAAAATGTACGAAGGCGGCCATAACTATCGCCGTTTCCGGTAAGTGGTGCAAAATCCCAGCGATCCAGGCCCGTCAACCCCATGGTAGCGTTTTCATATTTGGCAGAATCTGCCACTTCAAAATCTTCCAGAAAAGGCGTGGTCAATACCAGCGGTGCATTGGCTAATTGCTTCACCGTTTTTGTGAGCGTATCATTTTTTACAGCACCATCCAGAGCCGTGTTTTTTACAATGGCTATAATATTATATATGCCTTCGGCAGAAAAATTTACCGCAGGGAAATTAACTATCACTGTGGCACCTGCCGCTACCGACGTATTAATATGCTGCGATGTGAATGCGCCACCATTGATGCTATATTTCACGTCATAATCGTTCACAGCAGCATCATCCAGATTTTTTATTTGAATGGAAACAGGTTCGTTGGCAGATAAGCCCGATGCGGAAAAACGCCTGCCGGTAGAAGGGCTGAGAATGGCATCCAGTTTTAGATCCCCATCGCTGATGTTGCCACCACAGCTACCTCCGTTTGGTTGGTAAGCCTGGCCGTTGCTACGTTTGCCTGCCACACCATTGATACGGGGCAATACGCTGAACCAATACACTGAATCCTTATTTAAACCACTTACGGTATAGCTAAGATTAGTTGTAGTTGCAATGATTTCCATCTCCGGACCACGTTTCATCAGCACCTGGTAGTCGGTGGCGCCGCTTACGGCAGGCCAGATTATTTTGCAATAGCCTTCGCACTGCTGGCTGGCATCGGCAAAAGAATGATATACCGGGCCAGCAATGGTAAAGCGGCCGCTGGTACTGCTGTAACCCGTACTATTTTCAGTAATACGAACCTTGGCAGTAGTGGTAGCAGTTACATTCGGAATACCCCAATCGTAAGCCAGCGCATTTGCAGCAATGTTATTAGCAATCAGGTTCCAGGTGGTGCCATTATCGGTAGAATATTCCAGCGTACGTTGGTTATTACCCGTGCCATTATCTTCCCAATGCATCAGCAGTCCTTCTCCCGGAAAATACCCCTCTCCTTCCCAGGGCGAATACAGTTGCAAGCCAATAGGTAAATAGTCGTAGGTTACAAAATACGATTGTGTCGGATTTACGTTTACCGCATAGCCTTTCACCCGAATGGTATAAGTACCCGCTACCGGGTTGTTGATAATAACCTGCTCATTGTTATTGGTATGGCCGGGGCCGGTGGTGGCAATATTTGCAACATTGTTTGAAACGGTATCCAGCCGCTGTGGTTGTATGATATTTCCCGAAGGGTTCAGCACTTCTATATCCAGATCGTTCACCAGCGATTTAGCAGCGTAGATAGCCGCAGCAGGATCGTTCCAATACAGCATTACTTTTAGTATAGCGGTATTAGCCGGTACAGTGATGGTTTGTGTTTGCAGTCCACCAGTAGCAATGCTATTTGTATAAAAGTGGTTGTTCTTCAACATATCCAGACTACGAGGCAAATTCAGTGCACCATAGCCATGGCGAAAATCAGGGCCGGTATTGCCAACATCCAGACCGCCATTCATTATTAATGCCTTTAGCAAACCTGCTTTGGGATTGGCAGCACCAAACTGCTTGTGGTATTGCTCGGAAAGCAGGGCTGCCCCACCAGTAACTGCTGGTGCCGCCTGGCTGGTACCCCATGCCTGGAAGTAGCTATTGCTCGGCCCGGTAGATTGTACGCCTTCGCCCAGCGCCATAATTTCCGGCTTCAAACGGCCATCACGGGTAGGGCCGCTGCTGCTAGGGTTACGAGCCGTAAGCAAATTGTCCATTTGCCCAACACACAATACATTTTTAGCCGTTTGATAGCCGCTCAAAATAGTTCCATAAAACTGTGGATAAGGCGGTACGGAAAGGCCGCCATCATTACCCACCGCAAACACATTTAGCAAATCAGGAAAGTCAATTGCCTGCTGATCGAGTATCTGGCTATACAAATCGTACACCCCTTCGTAGGTAGGGTCGTACTCAATATTACCGTAACTATTGTTGGTCAGCGTCATGCCAAAATCGGCGATGTAAGTAGCAGCATTCAGCCAGATGCCGCCCAATATCTGGCTTACAATTTTTACCGAAGGTGCATAGCCCCGCAGGGCATAGTTGAGGATGCCTGCACCACCAAAAGTACCAGTAACATGGGTACCGTGATAATCGTACAGAAAACCAGTTCGGTTGATAATTCGGTCAGCCAGATCAATATGGCTGCTGGGGTCGGAGTCGTCTCCTACGCCAGCTACTACGCCAGCACCCGTAAGATTGTAGCCACCTGCTGCTGTAGATGCATGAGCAACATTACTAGCAGCGAGTGTATTGCTACGGTAATTAAGTGTTTGATCTTTGGGATGAGCAGGTTCCAGCCATTCAGCAAATGGGTTGGCTGCCACACTAGCAATTTGCGGAGCGGCTATCCTGACTTTTATAATATCGTACTGCTCCAGCCCGGAGGATACTACGTTGATATGCTGGCTCTTTAGTAAGGCTGTAGCTTCTGCTATGGAAATGCCAGCCACTTTTACCAGCACATCCATCAGGCCATTATTGCCTTGCAGCCAGGTAGTTTTTTCCGGCTGCAACAGCGCTTTACTTATTTTAAAAGCTGGGGGTAAATACCCAATTCCAGTTATGCCTGCAGTTTGTAAATCGGTTTTACCAAGCTCTTCATTCAGCGTTGCAGTATAGCTATAAGGCGGAATATATGCTTGTAGGGAGATACTTTTTGTCGCCAAATTCGTCCTTTGTGCAGCAGTAAGCGGCCCGGCCCATTGTAGCACAACGAAGCGTTTACCTGCTACCGGTGCTTGTTGCTTATAAAAACCGGGTAGATTAAGGGAAGCCACTGCCTGTGGTGCAAAGCGACCATTGGTAAGTTGAAGCGAAGATTGGGCAAAAGTAATAGAGCAAAAAATAAGCGTTATTGTAAGCGTAAAAAGTTTTCGCATAGCCTGGACACAATTAGGTTGCTAAAGGTACGTGGCCGGGCAAAGTATGGATGAAAGAAATTATAAGATAGCTATGCCAGTTAATAATTGTGCGTACAGAATTGTATGCTTACTTTTTTCCCTGCCGAAACAACTTGCTACTCCATTTTGTCCAAAGGCTATTTACTTCTTCAGCATATCGGCGATTGATAAGCAGTGTTCCAAAAACGCCGGCAAATAATATGCTTCTTACTGCAACGTCTACCCCAAGGTTAATTAATTTAATGGAACTTACATCCGGTAGTTGTGGCAGCCAGTATAGCAAACTGGTTAAAACTACCGTAATCAGGAGCAGTTCTGCATTCTTCCACTCAAAAGGCTGTAACCCGTATTGCCGGTACAAAAAAGCCCAGCGATAAGTGTTGTAAAAAAGGCTGCTTATCAATGAAGCCGAAGCAGCCCCGATAATTCCAAAATAGCGTATGAAGTAGAAGTTGAGTGGCAGGCTAACAATAGAATAAATGATAGCACTAATAAAATCGAACCGCCAGCGGCTGGAGGTATGAATGATCTGGGCATTTAACCCGGTTGCCAGGTTAATGAACTGAGCTATGATTAAAATAACAGTTGGCAGAATTGGTATTTTAAAATTATCAGGGAAAAAGCGAATTATAGCGGGCAAATTGATAATAATAAGCCCGCCAAGGGCTAGACCAGCTACCATCAAGTTGATGGCAGATTTGCGGTAAATGCTGGCAATACCCTTCAGATTTTTATTTCGCCAGTACTCTACCAATACTGGTACAGCACCACCAACAATACTTCGGTTTGGCACATCCAGTATTTGAGAAAAATACAGGGCATAGATAAAAACGCCTGCCTCTGCAAACGATTTTTGACCTGCCAGAAACAACGTATCGCATACCCTTACAATGAGTGTAACCAGCCTCGTAAAAAATAAAAAACCTGCATAAGTAATCATTTTACTTTTGAACCAAGGGA
>CAXTDG010000263.1:0-6629 GCA_964242675.1 uncultured Chitinophagaceae bacterium | reverse complement strand
GCGCGCACCGCCGCCAGGTCGATGTGCTCGGGCACGCCGTCGAACATCAGCCGCAGCGACTGGCGCAGCAGGCTCCAGCTGCCGACGACGATGACGAGCGCGATGACCAGGCTCGCCGCCGGGTCGATTCGACAATAATTGACCGACCCACTTTCAAACAGTTAGCGGCTGATTTCTTGCAACCTGATCTGAACTTGCCGGGTGAAAAGCCTTTGTACAAGGAAACTAAATTTCACGATCTTACTATTAACACACTTACGTTTTCTTACAATACTATTGATCCTGATAGGCCGCTGCAACAGCGAGACATATTGCTGGACCCAACTACGCAAAAAGTAAAGACGGTGTTATTTAGAAAAACAGAGCAACATGGCGATACTACCATCACTATAAATGGACTTTGGAAGCATAACATGAACTTCCAATTGAGCTATCTTATTGAGCCTAAAGATGGCCCTATGCAAACCAAACAAGTGAAAGTAATCTGGGACCGGCCATTTGTAAGTGATAACAATTAAAAAGACATCGCTGGTAGTAGTTAAGGCCTAACTATTTTAGGCTACGATTGTTGTACTTTCAGCAGTTACTTTTAAAAGCTATGACGGCAGAAGCATTTCGTTTATTCAGTCTTAACATTCCCCATGAGCCAGGGGTGTATCGGTATTTTAGTAAAAAGAATGAAATCATTTACGTAGGTAAAGCAAAAGACTTACGCAAACGGGTAAGTTCCTATTTCAGTAAAACCCTCACCAGCTACAAAACGGCTGAACTGGTACGGCAGATTGACCGTATTGAATTTACAATTGTAAATAGCGAGCAGGATGCTTTCTTTCTGGAGAATTCTCTAATCAAAGAATACCTACCTCGTTTTAATATTGATCTAAAAGACGATAAAACGTACCCTTACATCGTCGTCAAGAAAGAGACTTTCCCCCGTGTATTTCTGACCCGCCGAAAAATAAGAGATGGTAGCGAATACCTGGGGCCATTTACATCTGTAGCTAAGGTTAGAGAACTACTGAATTTCATTCGCCAGCACATACCCCTGCGTACGTGCAAACTCAACCTTACAGAAAAAAACATTGCAGCTGGTAAGTTCAAAGTTTGCCTGGAGTATCATCTGGGCAATTGTAAAGGGCCTTGTGAAGGGCATCAGTCATTGGAAAATTATACCGAAGGCCTGCAACAACTGAAGCAGGTATTGAAGGGGCGATTAGGCGGAGTAATCAACCATTATCGCCAGGAAATGCAGGAGTACATCGGTAATCTAGAATTCGAGAAAGCTGCTATGCTTAAGAAAAAGCTGGATCATTTAGAATCTTACAGTGCCAGATCAGCAGTAGTGAGCCAGAGCATTGGAGATGTGGATGTATTTACTATTTTAAAGGAAGGAGACATCGCTTATATCAATTACCTGATGGTGCGTAACGGCTCTATTGTGCAAACACATACCATAGAACTAAGCCCACAGTTAGACGAAACAGAAGAGGAAGTGCTGGCATTTGGTGTGGCACAGGTTCGTTCCACTTTTCAAAGTGATGCTATGGAAATAGTAATACCTGTAAAAATTGATTACGAAGAAGCCGGTGTAACAGTAACTGTTTCAAAAGGGGGAGATAAGCGACGACTGTTGGATTTGTCATATAAAAATGTAATGCTTTTCAAGGAGGATATCAAAAAGCGAAAGATGCTGCACCTGGAAGATAAAAGCCAGCAGGAAGCGGATGAAGTATTGGTACAATTGCAGGATGACCTGCTGCTACCAGAACTTCCCCTACACATTGAGTGTTTCGATAATAGTAATCTTCATGGTAGTTACCCGGTATCGGCTATGGTTTGCTTTAAAGATGGCAAACCCAGCAAAGATGATTATCGCCGGTTCAATGTACGGACAGTTGAGGGTATCAACGACTTTGCTACTATGAAAGAAGTAGTATACCGCCGCTATAAACGCCTGCGGGATAATAACTTACCATATCCGCAACTCGTTATTATTGATGGGGGTAAAGGTCAGCTCAGTTCGGCTTTGGAAGCTATTGAGCAACTGGGTATACAAGGAGAAATGACTTTTGTAGGTATTGCCAAAAATGAGGAAGAAATATTCTTTGTCGGAGACAAAGACCCCAAAAAGCTGGAATACAATGGAGCTAGCTTAAAACTATTACGCCGTATCCGGGATGAAGTACACCGCTTCGGTATTACCTTCCATAGGCAGCAACGTAGCCGGGGTACTTTTAAGAATGAACTGGAGAGTATTCCGGGCATTGGAAAGGCAACTGCAACTTCACTTTTAAAACAATTTAAATCAGTAAAAAATGTAAAGGCTGCTGATACCGGAGAGTTAGAAAAACTCATCGGCAAATCGAAAACAGCTGTAGTACAAAAATTCTTTGCAGAAAAGGAAAGTGATAAAGCTTCATTGAATTAAGATTCGAATAATAAACACAACAAAAAAGTCATCCTGCTAGCAGGATAACTTTTTTGTATTCTAAATCTTTAAACCCGTAAAGCCGCTTAGTAACTCCACTGATTTTGTTCGAAATTGAAAATTTGGTCTTTTATATTTTCACCTTCAATTAGTCGCATCAGTTCGTCCTTTTGCTTAGCAGCAATGTAAGAGTTGCTATTATTGTTCATAGTGCTCTTTACAATGTAGCTGCTGAAATAGTGGCTTTCAAATACTTCTTCCCAACTCATTTTCATAGCTGTATTCCGAGGATTATAAGCCTCATACTTTGATAATAGAGGACGGAGGTCAGGATAGTAAAGCCAGAAAAGTGGAAACTCACCTCTTGTATTTCCTTCCGCATCCATCGTTTTCTTCATTGGTGCTATTCCTAAAATACGACGATGCAGCCTTGATGTTTTACGATCAAAAATTACCTCTTCTTTTACTTGAAACGTTTCAATCGATGAAGGATTGAATTCGTCGCTAATTATTGAGTCTTTGGTTATTCCTTTTGAACCATCTGGATCTTTTGACCAATCCGGCACCTGAATAGTGTAAGCACTTCCAACAAGTAACTGACTGATCTCTGAAGCTTTCATTGGTGTAGTAAAACGATCATCCAACCCGTTAAATGCAACTAAAGGCGTTGAGTCGTTAATACCTTCTTTGAGTCCCTTGAAAATGATGTTAATAAACCGTTGATTTCCATTATCCTCGTCTGCCTCGTAATTAAAAGGCATATTCATCTTTTCTTTGGTATTAATGTTCATCCAAAGAACCTGCTTGTATAATTCATCTTCTTCACGCAAATTTTCATAAGCCAAAGGTGTTTTATCCATACTCCGATTTCTTCCACCTAAAGTATCAATAGTACGATGTGCTGTTGTATTACTACGTAAAGCAGGTTTTACAACCGGTAGCGGCACAGAAAATGAATCAGTTGCTACAGTTGTTGCTACTGTAGTGGCTGTATCAGCAACAGGCTGTTGCTTAACTGTTGTTTTCTTACCACCTTTACGAGGGTTGTATGTTTTCTTTTTTGCCTTCTTCGATTGAGCATTTGCATCAAAAGATGCGAATGCTACGAAAGAAACTAAAGCACATAAAATCCAAAATGATTTCTTCATACGAAAGAGTTATTGTAATCTAAACGACAATTCAGGAAGTTTTCTTGTAGCCCCATCCGGTCCGGTCGCACGAATATTGAAAATCCCTATTAATCCACCTGGCTTTGCCCCGGTAATAACAGGATTTGCTCCCCACTGTGCACCATTTACTGCTTGCTCAGTATATTGGCCATTTACATATCCACCAATAGTATATCCTTGAATTTGAAATGGCGCTTCAAAATCCGATTCTTTGAGTTGAGCACGTACACCACCTTGTGCTTTAAAAAGAGCAGAAGATATAGCTCCACCAGTATTTGTTCCAACTAAAGCAACTGGATCTGGTAAACGTTTTACACGAATTTTAAAAGGTGTCGCTTTGCCATCGTTTGTAACAGTAAGTGTTTGGTCACCTATTGCTCCTGGACCTGGCTTAAAAACGTAATTACTTCCACTACCTGATTGTCCACCACCACTGAAACTTACAGTAGTTTTTTCTGCACCACCACTACCGCCGCTTATAATTACCGGATTATCGACGCCGATATAAAATACGTTCATTTTAGTAAGAAAAACTGAAGCTCCAGAAGGCTGACCTACTGTATAGCTAACTTGGGTTGACTTTGTCTTTGTTTCACCAGTTGCAGGGTCTTTAAATGTAACGGAAACATTGAAGTTTTTAGTACCTGGCCCACCGGTAGTTTCTTTAAAAGTAGCCCGACCAGAAGCATCTAAAGCAACACCAGAGCCATTTACAGTAACAGTTGGTTTGGCAGAAGAACTATAGGTACCTAAACCAGCAGTTAATTCAAAAGGCTGACCTGGCATCAGGTATTGGCTATTTTGTCCAATTAACACATCAAAGTTGTCATACACTACTTCTACTTTACCTAATTGTTGAGCACAATAGTCAGCTACCAAATTCCCAGAACGTTTTACGTCATTCTGAAACTTACTTAACATGGTAAGCGAAGCAACAGTTGGAGTCATATGGAAATAAGCAGTAGTCCAATCTTTGTTGCTGGCTTCGTTGTTAGACTTTGGTATGTTCAGATCAATTGGCAAATTACCAATTGCGCCTCTTTTATCAGCAGGTAATACATTTAGTAGATTCGTTTTGAACTCATTTAGCTTAGCGTATAACTCCTTACCTTTTCCTTTTGTATCCATCAAACGGGTAGAAGCATCTAAGTTATCTTCTCTGAAAGATTCCTGACCATCTACCATCTTCAACTCTGATTCTTCTTTCAGCTGTTGTTTTAGCTGATCAATATAAGTGGTCATTTGGTCGGTCATAGCTATTGCCTGATCCGCTTTAGGTTTCCAAATAGTCGCCTTTTCTCTTTTAGCTGGGTCAGCCATAGCAGTATTCAAAATATTGATATACTCTTTGCTGGATTGATCAATTGTCTTGTTAGAACTGATCAAACTGTTATCCACCACCTTAAAGGCGTTTAAAATTTCGCTTGACACGTTCAGGGCCAGCATGGCAGTCAACACCAAATACATGAAGTTGATCATCTTCTGCCTCGGCTCTTTAGGTAAAGCCATAATTAATTATAATTTTCTGTTGAGAATGTTGTTTGGTTAATTAGCAGTTAGTCGTTGTGGTTTAGCGGCCCTGCATAGCGCTCAGCATATTACCATAAATATTATTCAGGTTGCTGAGGTTTTTGGCTAATACTCCAATTTGTTCCTGTGCTTTCTTAGCATCTTCTACACTACCCTGCATAGCTTGAGAAGCAGCAGCCAGGTTGCTATAGAAGTTGTTCATCGCTTTCAGGTGATTGTTGGTATCCTGTAATTCCAGTTCATAAATAGTGTTCAAGCTACCCAGGTTTTTAGTAAGGGTTTGTACCTGTCCATGAAACTGTTTGGTGCTTTCAGCAGCATCGTTAAATGATTGCAGCGTACCAGATGATTTAATCATGGAATCCTTTACAGTCAACATTGCATCAGCAGCTTGCTTAGTGTTCTTAGTAAAATCGCCAGTGGTTTTTACTACATCACTTATTTCACCCATTTTGTCAACGGTAGTACCCAGTTTCTGGAAACCACTGCTTAGCTTTTGCAAGTTGGTAGGAGTAATATCAGCGTCCATCATCATCTTGTCTAAAGATTTCAGGGCAGGATTGCCAGCAGCAATAGGCATAGTAGAAGTTTGATCTTCTTCGGGTGAATGGCTTGATGGTGGTGGTACAAAAGCATATACTAAAAAGATAAGTGCTTCTGTAGTCAAACCGATTTTTAAAGCCCAGTCAGCCCATGAAAGGTGGAGAATTTTAGCCATAGCGCCAAGGATTACAACAGCAGCACCAACACATACGAACACGTTTAGTGCAATTTCACTTCTCCGGGAAATACCAGCCATAATTGGTTGTTTTTTGTTTTTGTTTTTGGTTAAGATAGCTCAATAAAAAACCGTTCAATGCTTTTAAGGCAATTGTCCAGTTAGTTTTAAAATAAGATTGATGAAGTAAAGCCTGTTTTTACTTGCGGCGACCGAAGTAAGGTAAGTCGATAATAGTGCGGAAGCCGATGTAGCTGGTAGCAGTATCCTGATACTCGTAGGCACGGGTACTGGTTTGCAGGTAAAACATTACATCTTTCCAGCTACCACCACGTATTACTTTACGCTTCATACGGGGAGGATCGCTGTCTTTAGCATCGTACCGAAGATCCGGGTTCATATCGTGCATGAAGTTGTAACTTCCTTCGTAGTAATAGCTACTAGTCCACTCAGCTACGTTGCCAGCCATGTTGTACAATCCAAAATCGTTAGGCCAATAAGCATCCGCACGTACAGTGTAGAATCCACCATCTTCAGCATAACTACCACGACCAGGTTTGAAGTTAGCTAACAAACAACCCTTCTTATTACGAGGGTAGTAGTTACCCCAAGGATACATAGACTGTGAACGTCCGCCACGAGCTGCATATTCCCATTGTGATTCGGTTGGTAACCGAAAATCAGACTCTGTAGCATACTTATTTTTCTCCAGGTAAGGATTATACAGATGATCCGTACGCCAGCGGCAGAAGGCCCGGGCTTGTTTCCAATTTACCCCTACTAC